>CAZRKD010000154.1:0-4315 GCA_964600515.1 uncultured bacterium | reverse complement strand
TTTAGGAGTTTTTTAACAAGATGTGCACCAATAAAACCCGCTCCGCCTGTAACCAACACCTTCTCGTTTTTTAATCTTTCCATACCTTCCACTTAGGATTATCTCTCCACATTTTATTAAGATTATCAACATCTGGATAGGTATCCATTGAATGCCAGAAGCCATTATGAATAAAAATTGATAATTGTTGCTTTTCTATCAACCTTCTTAACCCCTCATGCTCCATTTCCCCTCGTTTTAAATACTTGAGAAATTCTCTCTTAAACACCATAAAGCCTCCATTAACCCACTCGTCTAAAACAGGTTTTTCAACAAACCTCTTAACGATATTATCGCTGTTGATTTTTAATAAGCCGTATTTACTTCGAGGATGAACTCCTGAAACTGTACCTACAGTATTTTGCTTCTTATGGAAATCAACAAGCTTTCTGATATCAATATTTGCAACCCCATCACCATACGTAACCATGAAGTGTTTATCTTCTTTGGAGATGTAGTCTGCAACTCTTAAGATTCTTTCTCCAGGAAGAGTTTCTTCTCCAGTATCAACAAATGTTATTTTAAAGCTATCTGTCTCAGTTCTGCTTTTTAAAAAATATTTTGCTTTATGATTTTTTGTATCCAAAACAAAATCTGACATAAATGCTTTTTGATTTAGAAAATATTGTTTAATATAATCGCCTTTGTATCCTAATGCAATAATAAAATCATTAAATCCATAATGTGCATAGATTTTCATTATATGCCATAAAATAGGTTTACCTCCTATACGCACCATTGGTTTGGGTTTAAATTCCGTTTCCTCTTTTAATCTATAACCAATCCCCCCACAAAGAATTATTGTTTTCATATTTGTTTGCTTACTCGCAACAAAATATTCTCATGCAAAAAATTATTTGTAAATAGTTTTTACTCTTGTTCCATGATATTTTTCAAGAAATGCGACAAAATGTAAAAGTTCTATAATAAGTTCTATTTGTTGTGCTTTTCTTTTTTCTAAGAAAAGCTCTCGCGAACCTCTCTCTTCATTCTGTTTTTGTATATATGGGTATTTAAATGGTACTTCTACACTTTTTATTTTAATCCCTTTTTTAAGTCCTGCGACGATTGGGAAAAAGCTGGTATTGGAGTACTGTTCTACATCAAAGTACCATTTAGGAAACGAGGCATGTGCAATACTAAATCCATAGCGTTTCATAAAAAGAGATATAATCTGCTTAGTATTGGAGAACGCACGCGGACCGAAAAACATGTCTAAATCTTCATCGTCAATATGAATAAGTTTGTGTGATTTTAGTTCTTCACTGTATGTTTTGTTTGCTTCAATTTCTGATTCATATTGATAAGAAGGATATGTTTTTTTAAAAAGTTCATCATTACGTTTTGGGACTACTATATCTGCTTCTCCGTTAAGAATCGGTTTTGCAATAAGCGGAATACAATCTTGTACAAGGGAAACTTTTTCTGGTTCTGTTAGAATTATTACTTTGACACCAGGAAGATGTAATGCTTTGCGCAATGCTTGCCTTTTTGATGGAGATCGTTTTTCAGAACGGCGACGAATGAGAATTACTCCTAAAATCTTCTTAAGATCTCTGCGAAAGGTTCGTGTACTTTTTGAGTCGGCAATAACAATTTGATACCCAATATCACGTGCTTTCTGTGCTAGTTCTATTGCAAGGTCGCCTCTTATTTTATCGGTGTGACGAAAACTTCTTAATTTTCCCCGATACCATTTTGGATAAGAAGTTATTGTGGAAATTGCGATAGATGAGGGGTTAAACCTGGTGGTGTTGTGCATACTTTCATTATTATAACAAAAATACTGACTTGTGGTATAATCTACCCCATGAACGAAAGATTCCGAAGGCAAGAACAACCGATAAGTCATGATCTATACCCTGATCCAAGAGTTGTTGATGCATTAAGAGGAATAATTTCAGAGCCAATCCAAACTATATCTCACAAACCAGGGTCTGAAGGACAACTTACAACAGTACGTCTTGCCAAGGAAGGGCCAGGAATGTTTGGTCTTACTGATTGGCAAGATAACAAAGAGTGGTCAGGGATATTTAATCATATAGTTCTTAGTGCTCGGTATTCTATACACCTAGCGCAACTGATGGCTCAAGCTGGGTATGAAACAAATCCTCAAAGAATTCTAAATGGGATGATTGTTTCTCATGCAGGCAGGAGGCAATGGGATGAGGCTGGCTGGTATCCAGAAGTTATTGAAGATGCGCAAGCAAAAAGAAGTATTTCTAATGAAACACTAGGGATGCAACTTATTCAAGGAAAGGTTCCAAAAGATGCATTTGAACTTGTTGTCGCATTAGGACATAATGCTACTGGTTTTTCAGTTGATCCTGCAATTTATAATTCATGGGATTTTAAACTTACAATTTATGTCGACCATAGAACTACTCAAAAATATGAACCTCTCAATACACGCATGGCAGATTTTCTTCTTGGAAACTTTTTTCAAAGAAATGAAGTAACACCTGGAAAAAAAGACCAAGTATATACTGCCATAGGAAATATTATTGAAAGACAAAAAGATTATCGCTTAAAAAAACCGGAAGCAGAGATAGTATTATTAGAAGAAGCTGACCAGATTGCAGAACTACTTGGAGCAAGTCCAAATTCACAACGATTAACACGTAAAGAATTAATGCGTCTAATACTGCAAGATGCAGATACAGAAGCAGCCTTAATTCAAGAAGGAATAGATCCTGACAATATAAACGAAGAAACAGTCCCAATGCCAAAATGGGAAGACGAATTGAGGAAAAAATATGTGGAAGCTGCAAAAGACTCAATTATTCAATGACTATTCTCTCTTTCTTCGCCCTAAGAAAAAAGCCTCAAACATCCAAAATGTTTCGTAGTAAACTAAAAAAAGGCTTATAAAAGGCAATAATAGAATTCGAGGATTAGTACGAGTAGATACATCTAAATACATTCTTCGCATATAAGCTATTGAAAAAATAATAGACCAAACAATAAAAATTGGCCATATTTTAGGAAGTATACTGCCAAATGCTAGTATGGGCCTTACAAGAAATATTAATCCAGCACCATGAATATCAGACCCGTTGATTCGTAATAATCTTCCATAAGTTCGTGCCATTAACTTACGATATTGAATAAAATTTGTTAATGAATAATCTTTTCCAAGATAATGTAAATGAATAACTCGACTATCTGTAGGCACAACTTTACCTATTTGTTTAAATCTATATGATAAATTTGCATCATCCGAACCAACTCCAGGAATAAAATTCTCAATATCAAATCCACCTATTTTAATAAATGTTTCTTTCTTATAACAATCAAATTTTCCTAGCATTGCTGGAATAGGTTTTTCTACAGCATTTACGAAATGGCATTTTTGCCAAAAATTATAACTAAGCCAAACTTCTTTTGGATGTTCAATAATTGAATGGGTTGCTACAATGTCGTCATTTTCAAATGGTGCCATCAACTTCTTTAATTCATCTTGAGTTGGAAGTATGCTATCCGAGTGCATCACAACAACAAACGGAGACTTTGATTTATTAATTGCCAAATTGTAACTTGATCCCACACTATATGTTTTTTCTCGTTGAATAATAATAATGTTAAGTTTTTTATTTTTTCCCTTGAAATCATTTGCAATATCCACAGAGTTATCCTTTGAATGATTATCAATAATGATTATTTCTTTAATTGGATATGACTGTTTCTTCAAGCTATCCAAAACTTTATGTAACGTAGTTGAAGCATTTAACATCGGAATAACTACCGATATGTCAAATTGTTTTTTTTTCATATCTATGTTTCTAAAAAGCTAAACCGTTCTTTATAGTATCTTCTATAATCGAAGTACGCGCTTAGTTTACTTAAACCTTCCATATATGACGGATAATCTTTTTGAATTTTTTCTATTGCTTGGAGTATTGAAGCTTTATCACTTGAGACTATTTCTCCAGCTTTGAATTCTTTGATATACTTTGCGATCTGCGCTGTATTTGTCATTACTATCGGTAGTCCTAATTGAATATATACCTTTACCTTTCCTGGATCCGCATAATAAGTGCCTTGATTAAAAGTATAGAATGCAATTCCAATATGACAATCGCGTGTTGCTTTTTCTAAATCCGGTACAAATTCATTGGAGAATTGTATCCTACTTTCTATGCCAAGATGTCTGATTTTATTTTTATATTTTTTAAATAAGTCAGGAGGACATGTTCCTAACACTTTTACTTTTAGATCTTTTTTGTTTGTTAATATATCAAATACAATCCTTAATCCATGCGATTCTCGAATAGCA
>CAZRKD010000153.1:0-4328 GCA_964600515.1 uncultured bacterium | reverse complement strand
GGCATTGAGAGAGAAGATAGAAAGAGATTATCTTGCCATTCTCAATGATGCTCCTAAACGTGCTGCACTTATTACAATCCTCTCAGCATATTTCGATTTCTTTACCAAAGGAGATGTAGCTGATCGTATTATTAACTTTATTGATACCAATAATACGACACCAGTACGAACAATGCTTACTTTTGGTTCTTCAAATATTAAATTGATAGATACAAATCTGCGAGGTTATTTCCACTTAACAGAATGCGGTCTTGGAAGTATTCTCCTTGGTAACCGAAATCTTGATTTTGAAAACAATGATTTTACGTCATATTTATTGACCAATTATTTTGATAAACCAGTTGACGATTCGAATGAATTAGGGAAACGTTACGGTATTGCCTTTAATACACGTCAAAGCATTGGACTCGATCGTATACAAGATTCGTGGGCAATTCATGATCAACTTGAACAGATTGATAAAAAAGCAAATGAGCTCACATTCACTGATCTTGTTCTCAATAAATTTGGTATCAATTATCGTGTAAATGTAAGTGGTTTACAAACACTCAGCTTAAGCAATCTGAAAACTGGCATCAATACGATTTCTCAAAAGCAAACAGGTAATAGAGAGGATCCTAATCCGTCAGTTGATTATCAAATAGCTGTTTCGGGTATTACTCTAAACTCACTTGATGATGCAGTAAACACCGGTTTCTTGAGCGGAAGATGGTATCGAATAGCGCCAGAGAAAGTTCTCTTTACGGGCAAGATATTTGGTAACTTCAATGGGAGAGAAGATTCACGCTTCTTACTCGGCTTCAGAGATAAAGATGTATTCAGCGGAATTGTATTTGATCATCATACGACAGACGGCGTAACGACGATTGAGAAGATTGCCGATCTTGCAGGAAAACTCAAAACAGTCTGTGTTGAAAATAGATGTGAATACCCTGGAGAATTCTCAGGCACTATAACTAATCAATCAACACTCAAGAATCTTGTCGGAAACTTTGGATTCTCGCAAGCTCGACGCGATGGTCTCTGGACTGCTTCATTCACAACGGTTTCAACAGAAGAATAATCATATACGAGAGACGTAAGAACAGCTTACGTCTCTCATTCGCTTGACTTTCTTATTCCTACTCACATAATTCCTTCATGGAAAATGGTCGATTTAGCCTTCCCAAACTTGGGCAACTTCCCATTGATACTATTCATGGAATAGGCCCACAATTTGCCGAGAATTTACGGGGAAAAGAAATTCAATCAATAGAAGATTTGTTATATGTTTTACCAAAGGCATATGTAGATCGAAGCATTATTCATTCGATAAAAGATCTTCTGCTCGGACAAAAGGCACATATCTTTGGTATTATTAAAGAAGCCTATATCGCTTATTTTAAAAACACAAAAAAATCTCTTTTTGAAATTACGATTGATGATGGAACCGGAAAACTAAAAGCCGTTTGGTTTAATTTCAACCGACGCTATGTAAAAAATGTATTTAAAAAAGGCGATTCAATTTTTCTTTCGGGAGAAATTAGCCAATCTTCGAAGGGCGAGTTAGAGTGCATTCATCCCGAAGTCGAATTTGTAAAAGCATCAGATATAAAAAAAAGAGAAAAGATTTTGCCCAAATATCGAGATCTCGCCATCTTTCCAAAAGTCCATAGAAAGGCTCTTTTTCATATTATTGACAAATATCTTGATCCTCACACCGATGATCATATTCCAAGAAGCCTTTTGCCCGAATCATTACAGATGAATATTTATGATACATTTAAACGTATACATTTTCCTGATGAATACAATGATAAGGTTTTTGAAAATGAACGCCTCAAGTATTCTGAAATCTTTTATTATCTTTTGGGTTTGAAGCAAAAGCGTATCACAAATCTCAATGAACCGAGCTATCCCGTGAGTATTAATTATGAGATATTTGAGAATGTTATTAAAAACCTTTCTTTTCAATTAACGAAAGATCAACAGCATGTTCTCACCGAAATTATGGCTGATATTCAAAAGTCTTATCCAATGTCACGGATGCTTATCGGTGATGTAGGAAGTGGCAAGACTATTATTGCAATGCTCATCGCTTTTGCAGTTATAAGTGCTGGCTATCAAGTAGCACTTCTCGCACCAACGCAGCTTCTTGCACACCAACATCGCAAGTATGTTCATGAGTATTTTGCAAATATAGAAGATTTGACGACCCTTCTTGTAGGAATATCCAAAGATAAAAAAGAGATTTTAGAAAATATAGAAAAAAGCGAAAAAAAATTAATTATTGGAACGCATGCGCTCCTCTCTGAAACTATTCAATTTCAAAATCTGGGACTTGTTATAATTGATGAAGAACATAAATTTGGAGTTATACAAAAAGCTCTGCTTTTGCAAAAAAAACCATTAACACCACACATGCTTTCTATGTCGGCTACTCCAATTCCGAGGTCATTGGGAGAAATTATTTATGCTGACAAAGATATTTCGCTCATCAATAAACGTCCTATTGAACCACGAATACAAACGATGCTTTTTCATGATAGTGAAGATACGCTCTATCGAATGATCCAAGAACAAATTTCCTTGGGAACCCAGGCATATATTGTACTTCCTCGAATTAAAAGCCATGAGAAAATGAAGAACAAATCTATTCATGAATATACCACGTATCTAATAGAAAATTATTTTACTGATTTTAAGATTGGGCTTTTGCATGGAGAACAAAAAGAAGAAGAAAACATCAAAACTCTCGAAGCATTTCAGAAACAAAAAATTGATATTATTGTAGCTACATCAATTATTGAAGTTGGAATTCATAATGAAAACGCAAATATCCTTGTTGTCATTGATCCAGAATACTTTGGCCTTATTCAGTTACATCAATTACGCGGAAGAATTGGACGAGGTAAGAATAGAGGCGTCTGTTATTTAGTAATTAAAGAAACTATTTCTCCACTCTCGCTCGAACGACTGAAACTACTCGAATCAGTCAATGATGGATTTATGTTATCACAAGAAGATTATAAACTTCGTGGCATGGGAGAACTTGAAGGATATAAACAATCAGGATTTCCAGACTTTCGTTTTATTGATCTCAAAAATGATATGGCACTGATTACATTAGCCAATACTCATGTAACCAAAATTCTTGCCACTGACCCTCACTTAGAAAAAGAAGAACATCGAGGGATAGTCAAAGTCTTACGCGAACGTTGGTGTTGATTTAACGCCATGTCGTATGTTAAAAAAGAAAAATGCAAATTTCTTGGGAACAACGTAAAGAAATAGGTTTTGTACGAGCATTTATTGAAACAAATCGCGATATCTTGAAAAATCCTCTACTCTTTTTTGAAGCATTAGGTAATTCAGATAAACGTAATGGAGCAATACTTTTTGCAAGCATTGCAAATACACTTGGATTTTGTTTCAGCTTCATCTATATGTTTATTTTGAAACAGGGGGGAGTGATAGCCCAAGGAAAAATCTTGCTTATCTACCCTCTCATACTTCTTTTTACGCTGATTCTTCTTCATATTATTGCCATTATTATGCATTCTTTTTTGTCCATAATTACCTCAGAACATCATAGCTTTGAGAAAACACTCCAGGTCCTCCTCTATATCTTTGGAGCTTCGCAATTTTTTCAAATCATCCCAATCTTTGGTTCATTTATTGGGACATTCTTTTTGGTTATTTTTGCGATCCTCGGATTAACAACAGTCCATAAAGTTAAGTATTATCAATCAATTACGGTAACAGTCTTACCATTTATACTCGTTTCAATTGTTTTTTTGTATGTATGGACACTCGTAAAAGATCAAATACAGATGTAATATTTGCTATTCATTCCAAAAACTTATATAATGTATGATAAGGATAATTGTTTTTCTATGATAGAAAAGAAAAAAAGTGGCACAAAAGTTGTAAAGTGGGAAGAAGAATCAACCACTCTTACTCTGCCTAAATCAAAATTGGTGATTACCCAAGGTGATACTATTGGCAAGGAATATGTCCTTGAAAAATCAACGATTCGTGTAGGCTCATTACCCGAAAGTGATCTTACCATTGATGACGAGACTGTTTCGAGGAATCATCTTGAAATCCGTAAAGAAAAAGATGGTTACGTTCTCAAAGATTTAGGTAGTACTAACGGAACATTTATTAATGGCACTAAAGTAAAAGAGGCATATCTCCATTCTGGATCGCTCATCAAAATCGGTAAAACCGAAGTGAAATTTGTTCCACAAGATGAGGAAATCGAAGTATATCCGAGTAAGAAAACTAAATTCGGCAATATTATTGGAAAAAGCCTTCCCATGCGAAAGATATTTGGAGTGCTCGAA
>CAZRKD010000152.1:0-4338 GCA_964600515.1 uncultured bacterium | reverse complement strand
GCCCTTCAAACCGATAATGGAGAAATTAGATTGAAAAAATAATGAGATCAGATAATTTTTAATAACAAATGTACTGTTTCTTTTGCTGCATTCATCACATTATTTTCACCTAATTCAAGACCAGATTTTGAAATATGTTCTGATTTGTTTCGATTGACAATAACTCCATTAATTGCCCCAGCTTTTAAACCACACGAAGAAGCAGCAGTAAAAAGCGTAGCTGCTTCCATTTCGTAATTCAACACATGGAGTTTTTTCCATTCATTAAAGCTGCCTTGAAAATGGCGAGGAACATATTTTGAATATGAATCATAGCGTTCTTGGCCTTGATAAAATGTATCGCTCGAAGCAGTGGTTCCATAGTGAAATGGAATTTTAGTATTCTGACATGCCAAAATTCCCGCATGAACAATTTCATAATCAGCAACAGCGGGATATTCACGTGGAGCATAGTGATACGAAGCTCCATCGAGCCGAACAGCGCCGGTTGAAATAATCACATCGCCAACATTGATATATTCCTGAATTGCTCCTGTAGTTCCGACGCGCAAAAAATATCTCACTCCAAGTTGTGCAAGCTCTTCGATAGTTGTTGCAGTTGAAGGCCCGCCCATTCCGGTGGAAGTCACGAGTAACTCTTTCCCACCTAATGAGCATTTATAGGTGTGATATTCTCGTTTATGAGCTAATTTAATTGGATTCTCAAAATGATCTGCAATCTTTGGTACTCGATCCGGATCGCCGGGGAGTAAAGCAAGCTTAATTCCTTGTACTTGTTTTTCATTCAAATCGAGATGATAGACATGTTTCATAGAATTCCTTGTAGAATATTATACAAATAAAAATAACATGAGGATGGAAGGGAGTCAAAAGAGATGTCAGGTTGATTATTAGATTGACAATTTTGACTCAATATATTATAAAGTACTTAATGTAAGTTAGGAAATCACAATGTTTAAGTTTCGTATCAACATGTTTCTTGTAATGTTTTTCATTTCTTTAATTACCATATCTTGTATGCCTGATATTTTTATACCGCATTACGGTTCCTCTAAGGAATTTAGTACCGAAGAAGTGGGTGTAAATGGCGACTGGGTTGATGAAGTCGGTAATATGTACACTATTTCCAATGAGAAAATTCACATAAGCAATAACCTTATTGATCAAATTATAAACTCTGAAATTACAAAAGGATTTAAAGAGAAATCTCTAGAAGTGGGTATTGCAGTAGAGGATAAAGAAATCACATCGTTTCTTAATAGTTTTGATAAACCAAAATTTAAACACAATCTAAGTTTAGATGAAGCTTTTGTAATTTTAACTGTTCCATTTTTTTTGGTATCCTTCATAAAAGTACTCTCCTTTAAAGTTTAAGGCCTTAACTAACATCATTGATATTTTTTGACAAACGAAAAGTTTCTCTCAACTTTATTTTAAGCGGACATTAAAAACATATCATCATCGAATGGTATCTGTTCCCATTCTTCATTTTTATGCACCGTATTTGTTCTAAAAGGTAGATAGGATTAATAAAAGACGATCGTCAACGTGTTTTATATTTTTTGTAAAGTCTCAAAAATTTCTTTTGCTATCTTTACTGCTCGTTCGCCATCTGATTTTTCTGGAATTCCTAGAGGCAATAACCCTACCTCACCTGGATATCGTCCACGATAAATACTATCCATAAAAATCAGGTCTTCCTCACTCATTACTAAATTAATATGATAATCTTTTGCAATCGCAACGAGTCTTTGAAAGTTATGAGTTTTCTCAAGCTCCCAGCCTTTTCCTAAAAGTACTGCTTTAATTGCCTTTTCTAAACACTGCTGTGCATGATAACAAGTACCTCGATAATATTCATTCTCGAAAAGACATACCGCAATATCAAGTTCTTCACGCGAATTGTTCATCCATTCATCACGAGCATTTTTCATATAAAGGCACCTCCCCTCATTAACAATCATCTTTAAAAATGGACTGTCTTGAAAAAAATATTTTCTAAAAGTAGATACGGAAATAACAAAAGGCTCTATATCGAATTGACGATAAAATTCATGTAAAGAATTATAAAGTTTGGAATGAATTTCACCTACATTTGCTTCAGTATCATGTACAATAATAAGAAGGTCTAGATCATGCCCACTACCCTCTTTTGCAACTGAACCAAAAACAATAATATGTGATGGATGAATAGAATTAACGAGTGTTCGACTCACACTCCGTGCATCCTGTAAAGTAACCATATTTTTACTATAGAAATATTGAAGTAGGTGGTCAATCTATTTATGAATGATGTTCATGTTTCTTTGTTATTAGCACATAGCAATAAATAATATTGGCATATTTTGAATTTATGCCAGAAAGTACTGTATATGAAGAGAGGCATATTTTCTTTAGTGTTATTTTTGTGTACATCGATATTTTTATCACCTTTATCTTTTGCTGATTGCGAGGAAATGTTTTCTAAGAAAATAAGAAAACGTGCCATCCACGAATTCAATAAAAAAGGTACAAAATGTTTGGCCTTGAAGAACGAATGATACATAATGAAGCTGTTGTTTTTTCAACTAAAGAAAGAGCGATGATAGATATTTTTGAATTTTATAAGAAGAATATTAAACAAGCATATGCAATTTTACGAAATCAGCTTGCTTCATTAAATATCGAAACATTTATTCGTAATGTAGTAGAATACCCAACACAAATTACTCGCCGAAGAATTGGATATTTTTTGGAACAACTAAAAATAGAAAAAAAATTATTGGATATCATTGATGTGGGTAAAAAAGGATATTCCCCTTTATATGGAAAAGTTTCATTATCAGGGAAAATAAACCAACGCTGGAGAGTCATTGTTAATGAATAACATCGAATTAGCAAATATAATTAAAAGCCTTTCAAGTAAAACAAAATTTAAGCAAGACGTATTAGAGAAAGATTATTATCTCACTATTGTGCTCAATAATATTAATGCATACTTTGGAAAATCAATTGCTTTTAAAGGAGGAACTCTTCTCAATAAAATTTATTTAAACTATGAGAGACTTAGTGAAGATCTGGATTTTACTTATTCGGGTGAGGGAAAAATTACAACTCGTTCTCAACGATCACAGGCAATGAAACCCATTAGAGAAAAGATGAAACAACTCATTAACGATTTAAATTTTCATTCAAATAATCCTAAAGGAGAAGGATCTAATAATTCAACACAATACATTTTCATTTTTTATTATCATTCGATCATTACTGGAAAAGATGAAAAAATAAAATGTGACATTTCATTAAGGAATAGACCTGTTGATGCAATAACAGATAATAGAATTTCACATTTCTATAAAAATCCATTTAATAAAAATGAAAATATAATAGAGGAAAATAAAATCTATACTCTTTCGGTAAATGAAGTTGTTGCAGAAAAGCTACGATGCAGCATAACCAGAAGAAAAAAAGCTATTAGAGATTATTACGACCTCTTTAACATCTATGAGTGTGGATTTAATTTTAAAACTGATAGTTTTCAGAAAATATTTTAAAGTAAGCTCGAAGAAGAAAATTACAATAATCACTATACAAATAATTTTGGATTGTCTGAAGAAGAAATTCAGGATTTAGAGCGGCAAATTGAGATAGAACTCTCTCCCGTCATAAAGTCTAATGAAAAATTTAATTTATTAAAGGTATTCCATATGTACAACAAATTATTTGAGGATAATAAAAAAGATATTTGGGAATTTGAAATAAGATGGGGGGGAGATCAAGACAGAAACGGTTTCATGGAAGAATTATTTAGAGGAAAGGGGCTTTGGATCGCTCGTGTAAATGCCAAAAAAATAACCAATTATAAAACTCAACATATATTTAAATTTAATATTTGGTTGTTTGAGTATAAAAACTTTATTGAAACAAATAGCGAACAATATTTTTTACCTTGGATCTTACATACATTAGAAGAAAAACTATTCATAAATACATTCTTGTCCTTACCAAAAGACAAAGATGGGATAAGGCATATTATTTTTGACACTCCTCATTTAGATAAAGCTAGAAGAATTATTAATACTAATGAAATATATAAGAGTGAAGTAAATCCTAAGGATAAGAATACGTTCACCTTTTCCCTGTAAACCGCCGAGTATTTCAATTGAAGATTATACGAAAGATGAAAATCGGTACACGATACTACAAAAAAAGATCCCGAATCTGCAAAACAATTCATGCTTCAAGCACAAAAAGATGCGGAGCGAAGGTATAAAATCTACACTGGACTTTATGAGGCTTTTGAAAAGAAGATCAAGGGATGATACGTCTTACCCATTCTATAATGTGCCCCATACTTTT
>CAZRKD010000151.1:0-4396 GCA_964600515.1 uncultured bacterium | reverse complement strand
AGCAATTCCAGCAGATGTGCGTCGCGTTCAAATCGATATTACGGTATCAACTTCAAGTTACGGATCAAATGAGCTTCGGACGATTGTTTATTTACGAAGAAATTATTATACTAATTTTGAGTAATCGATATGAAGATATCAGGATTTGCGCTTTTAGGAGCGCTTATAATAATTTTAATTCTAGCGTCACTCGGAGTCGGTGTTGCTGTTTTTACCTCAAGCCGTAACCAAGAAACAATTACGCAAATTACATCCGGAAAATCATTCTACTCACTACAGGCAGGAATTGAATTTGCTGAGCGTAAATTGAGAAGCACCGGCGAAGGCGTATCCCTTTCGACTCTTGCAGGAATCTATGAATTTGGCAATACAACATTTACGCTTGAAAGCGGTGGAGGAGATACGGTTATTGTGACGGGAAATAATCAAAATGCCGTAACGGAGTATCAACTTCAAATCCCCCAAGTGAATCAGGCAAATTGTTTTTTAATTGATACGAGCGGTGCACATCAGACTGTAGCAAAGCTTAGAGGAATTACTTTGCAACGAGCAGCGGGTTGTTCTATTTCACTTACGCTTACGGCTCTTACTGCTTCGTGGGTACCGAATAATAACGAACGACTGAATCGTATTAAAATAGAAGAAGCTGCATTTGAATATGATAGCCCAACGGGAATTGCTTCAGGAGAAACTGCGCAATTCAATAATAATTATACCATAAACGATAATATTATACGTAATTTCGTCGAAATCCAATGGGATAGAAATCTTGGCGGAGATAAAGATTTTGATTTTATTGCCATCATGAGTGACGGAAGCACGAAAGCCTTTTCCGCACATTTACTCAATCCTTAATCTTTACTTCGTCTTTTTTTACCTCTATAATTTAAATAAATGTATGCGCACAATGATATCTTAAAAAAGATTCCCCTTTTTACGAAACTCTCATCGCAAGAATTGCATGAAATTGCCTCTATCGCTACCGAAGAACATCATACTCATGGAAGTATTTTAATAAAAGAAGGAACCGAGGGCGGAGAATTGTATGTTTTACTCTCGGGTGAGCTTGCAATCTCTAAAAAAGATGATATGGGTAATGCACTTGAGCTCTCTCGCTTACAAAATGCCGGCGACTTTGTTGGGGAGATGTCATTATTTGATCACAAGACACGAAGCGCTACCGTTGAAGTAGCCAAGGATTCACACGTTCTCAAAATTACCCGAAACGATCTTTTTACCAAACTCTCAGGATCACAAAACATTTTCATCAAAATTATTGAGACATTTTTACTACGCTTTCGCGAATTCAATGATAAATATTTTCATGAAATTTTACAGAAAAATGAAGAGTTGAAAAAACTCGACACTCTAAAAAGCAATTTTATTACGCTCACGAGCCATGAATTAAAGACTCCACTCAACTCTATTCTCAATGCTTCGAGTTTACTGTCTGAATTCATGAAAAATAAACTAAGCGAAAGTGAAAAAAAATGTTTTAGTCTCATTCATACAAATGTTATGAGGCTGAATCACGCATATAACCAAATTATTGAAATAGCTGAGATGCAAAATAATACAGCTTCATTTGAGCGGCGAGTTGAGACTGACATCAATGAAATCATTGATTGTGTTGTCGATGAAATAGAGCCTTATGCAGAAACTCGGCATCAAAAACTCATCGTGACTAAATGCCCTCCTCATATTTTCCCACTCAACAAAGAACAAATTCGGCAGGCCCTTTTAAACATAAGTCAAAATGCTATTAAATTTACGCCCGACAAAGGCGAGATATCCATTATAACTTCTTCGAAAAATGGACATTTTTTCATTACCTTACGCGATACAGGAATTGGAATTCCCTCAAATGAACTAATAAACATTTTTGATTCATTTTATGAAGTTGGTGATATCAATACTCATAAATCAGGTACGTATGAATTTATGAGTAAAGGCCTTGGACTCGGGCTTTCGATTGCAAAAAAATTTATTGAAATAAATAACGGAACAATTCACGTAGAAAGTAAAGAAAAAGAAGGAAGTACATTTACAATCAGCTTTAAGCTATAAGGAGAATGTTTATGCCAAAGAAAATTCTACTCGTTGATGATGAAGAATCTCTCGTCATGCTCTTATCGGAGCGTCTTAAATTTAATGGCTATGATGTTATTACTGCATCTGATGGCCAAGAAGGATTAGATAAGGCCAAGAAAGAAAAGCCTGATCTCATTTTACTCGATGTCATGATGCCGAAAATGAATGGCTATCAAGTTTCTCGGCTTTTAAAATTCGATCAGCGTTTTAAACATATTCCCATCATTATGTTGACCGCACGAACTCAAGCAATTGATATGAAAACAGGCAAAGAAACAGGCGCCGATGCGTATATAACAAAGCCTTTTGAATCGGAAAATCTTATCGCAGAAATTAAAAAATTTCTTAAAGAATAATGAATCGAGGATTCGCATTATTAGGCGCACTTATTATTACACTCGTTCTTGCAATATTGGGAACCGGTGTTGTGGTATTTGTTTCTCGAAATAGTCAAAATACAATTTCCTATACTACGGGAACCCGTTCATTTTATGCGCTTCAAGCGGGCATTGAATTTGCCGAGCGTAAACTTCGAATAACCGGTGAAAATATTCCCATTGGAACGCTTGCAGGAACGTATGAATTTGGGAATACAGCATTCACGATTTCAAGTGGAGGCGGAAACACTGTTATTGTTTCGGGAAGCCAGGAGAATGCTTATTCACAATTTCAACTCGATATCCCACAAGTCACGGAAGGCGGATGTCTGATCGTAAATACGGATGATGCGGACCGTGATGGGAAAAAAGTCAAAAATATTGAACTCAAACGAGATCCGAGTTGTTCGATAGCACTCACGATCACTGGACTCAGAGCTACCTGGGATCCTGATGATAGTGAGCGCCTCGATCGCATTAAAATAGAAGAAGACCCATTTGAATATAATGACGGTGTTGGTATTACATCGGGCGGCACGGCGACATTTGAAAATCCGTATGTCATTAATAATAGCTCATGGCACGAAGTAAAAGAAATTCGATGGGACACCAATATTGGACATTCAGACTTTGATTTTACATTTATCATGAGCGATAGCAGCACCAAGGCATTTTCTATTGACCTCTAGCAATTTTTAGGAGGCTTTCTTCATCATGAGCATCTTCAGGATAGCTTGCATGGCGTAAATTGAATTTAATAGGAAGTAAAAATTTATTCTCACGAAGATAATCATTAAGAGATGTTTCAAGGCGATTTTTGACTGCTTCAACGCCCAGTTTATTGCAGTCTCGAAGTACCATAAGAAATTCTTCACCATCATCAATGCTAACATCACGAAATTTGCGAACTGTGTTTTTTACGACTCCTTTAATTTCAGATACAACATTCTGGAAATCTTTTTGGGGAAGATTTTCTTTGAGATCCTCAATTTTATCAATCGATACACTGAGGATCGACATATTTGTTGTACGCGCATCAGTACAACTCATTTCATGATTTATTTCATCGCGCACAACTTTTTCAGGAATATAAATAGGCACCGTAAAATTAAATGTGGACCCTTCACCTTCGGTGCTGAGAACCCAAATATTCCCCGCGTGCGTTTCAATAATTCCCTTTGCAATTGAAAGCCCAAGACCAGTTCCTTGTTCTTTTGATAATGAAGAATTTCTTGCTTGTTCAAATTTATTAAAAATTCGCCCAAGATCTTTCTCTGGAATCCCAATGCCTGAATCTCGAATCGCAATCTGAAGATAGCCTGGATTATCTTCTAATACGTGACATCCAATGCGTATCGAGCCTTCGGTAGGTGTAAATTTCAAAGCATTACCCAAAATATTCGTAAAGACTTGCAGGATCTTATCGATATCCACATAGAGAGCAACTTCTTCTTTTGGAGAGCGTACGGTGAGGCGAATTCCTTTTTCTCTTGCTTTAGCACGAAATGGAGCACAGGCCTTTTCGATTAAATCTTTTATGAGAATTTTTTGTTTATAAAGATCCATCTTTCCTGCCTCAATCTTTGAAAGATCGAGAATAGTTGTAATCATGCGAGAGAGGCGATCAATATTTTCACAAACCGCATCAAGTGTTTTTTTCTGTCCCGAACTCACTTTCCCATAAACTCCATCGAGAATTAACCCAATGCCTTCTTTTATAATAGTAAGCGGGGTGCGGAGTTCATGCGATACGGTTGAAACATAGTGTTCAATATCATAATTTTTTTTCATAGCATTCATCCCATTGGGAAAGTGTAAAATGGAAGGTAACACCTTTTGACGGCGCGCTTTCCACCCACATATCCCCTCCATGCTCCTCAATAATATGTTTTGATATAGGAAGCCCAAGGCCTGTACCTTTATACCCT
>CAZRKD010000150.1:0-4453 GCA_964600515.1 uncultured bacterium | reverse complement strand
CATATTTTTATTTTATTTCTTTGATATTTATCATAATACACCTGCGATTCGCCCTCATCGATTGAGTACCATTTCTATTGAAACCTCACCTAGGGATGCACATATATTTATAAATGATAGTTTTATTGGGTTTGCTCCATTACCGAACATAGAAGTTGAACCGGGAAATACCGTAATCAAAATTCAGAAAGAAGGGTTTAATACATTAATCAGAGTAGTCTTTATTAATGAGAGTGAAAAAGCTCGCTTCAGTTTTAAGCTTGATCAGAACTCTTCTTCCGCTACAAACGAAGAAGAAAAAATTACAAAAAAATAATGATTTCTTAAAATACTGCTAAAATGCTGAATGTTAGAGATGTAATACTTAATACAATTGTTAAATAATCTTGCCAGAATTTAAAATACATTTCATTAACATGAATCGTATCTCCTGGCTCGATTTTAGGATTATCATCAATATCAAATACTTTTCCATTCTTTTTAATGAGTTCGATATCTCCCATGTCTGCTCGCTGACTTGGGCCACCAGATAGAGCTAAATATTCTTGCACTGTAATCTCTTCTCTATAGGGCACTGCTCGAGCATTCTTTACTTCGCCAGTTACATATACAGCAAAATCTTTACTGGGAATATTTAAGATATCACCAGGCTTCAGTTCTTTGTCATAAGAAGTATCTCTATCAATAAGAATTTTTTCGAGATTAATATCTATGATTGTCCTTTTTTTTCCTTTTGTTCTTTCAATAAATGCATGCGTTAAATCAGCATAAGGGGTAACACCTCCAGCTCTATTTACGATGTCTCGTACTGTTTCACCTGTTCCTAATGGATATACTCCATATGTTTCACTCCCCGGGCTTCCTCCTAAAATTGTTGATAATTGTGCTTCTTTGGAAACACTGCCCAATACTGCTCCACGCACGATGACTATCCGTTGCATTGTTTCAATGCTCGGAACATACACCTCATCGCCACCTTTGAGAATCAATTCATCTCTTTGGGCAAATTTACACCCCGAGGCATTATAGTGAATTTTTGTTTTATGGGCATCGTCTTCATTGATACGTAAAATTTTAATCGGTTCTTCAAAAGACGTAGAACTTGTAAATCCTCCGGCGCGTTTGGTGAGAACATAGCAGAGTGTTTCCCCTTCACGAACTTCAAACTCTCCTTTTCGTTTTACTTCTCCGGAAATATTGATGCTGCCCTTCTTAAGAGGAATAAAGATAACATCACCTTCTCGTATAAATGGATTTGAATTTGTATTGCCTGTGTATTCGAATTCTTCGAGATTAACAGGAATGTGTGTACCCTTTCGATCTATATAAATATTTACCTTTGAAGCTTTAGAGGTTATTCCTCCAGCCATATTGATGATTTTAGTGACTCGATCGGTGATGCGAGCAGAATAAATACCGGGGACTTCGACTTCGCCGCTTACAGTAAGGGCAACTGTACGAGTATTAACAAGATGAAGTGTAGAATTTGTATCTTTATAATTGATTTTAATGATTTTTTGTATCATCTGAGCAAGTTCAGTAATGGTGGCACCATATGCTTTGATGCATTCATTTGAAGGAAGACATGCTTGACCCGAAAGATTTATTTCAACAGGAAAAGTTTGAATCGTTCTCCCTGAAAGACGTAATTCTAATACGTCGCCAACGCCAAGAATATAGTGATCAGGAAGAATAGGGCTTTCGAGTGGAATCGGCATAAATTGAAAAGGCGATTGTCCTCGAGGTGAACTACTTTCGGTATTGATATCTCCAATACTCCCCGCAAATCCACCGGCACCCGTGCTTTGTTGTGAATAATTCATTCCCCCAGTAAAATTCCTTCGAGGGAGATTCGGATTGTCATCTCCATTAAAGGCATATCCAATTTCAAGTATCATAAAAACTATGATTAAAGACCATCTGAGATGTTTCATTATATTCTCCTAAAATTTAAACTTTGTAGCTATTTAGAAACTCTTTGTCAAACCTCCCTTCAATTTCTATCCTTGACCAGAAAAAAAAATTCTATATTACAAAACTTGTGAAAAATAAACCACTTATAGTACTTACCAATGATGATGGAGTTTCTCGTGAGGGAATACAAACGCTCTATGCACTTTTGAGAGAGAAATATCGCGTAATTGTTATTGCACCTGAAAGAGAGAAAAGTGCTGGTGGGCATGCGCTCACCATACATAAACCATTGAGGCTCAATCATATTAGAGAAGATGTCTATAGCGTTAGTGGAAGCCCTGTTGACTGTATTAATCTCGCAATAAAACATGTTGTTAAAGATCCCATAGATCTCGTTATTTCAGGCATTAATGAAGGCTCAAATTTAGGCGATGATATTTTTTATTCGGGTACAGTTTCAGCAGCACTTGAAGCCGCGAATTTTGGATTAAAGGCATTGGCGATATCGCTTGTGCTCAATGGAGCGAATGAAAGATATTTTAAGACAGCGCTCTATTATGCCGAGATGCTCATACCAAAAATGCTCAATTCATTTGATGGAGCGCATGAATTACAAAAATTTGAACGAGCTAAAGCTATTCTTAATGTTAATGTTCCCAATATAGAGCAGTCAAAAGTAGAAGGAGTTCGAATCACGCATCTTGGGCAAAAACTCTATTCGCATGATATTATTGTTAATACCGATCCAACGGGTAAAAAATATTATTGGATTGGTGGAAGAGATATGGGTCATATTGATATTCCTGAATCAGACTGCAATGCCCTTGCCAACAACTTTGTTTCCATAACCCCGCTTGCCACTGATATAACAAACAATGCATTTATACCAAAACTGCGAGATTGGAATTTAAACAATGCCTCTTGATAACCGTATTGAGCGGATGATTCGAGATCAGCTCCTTGCGCGAGGGATTAAAGATTCGAAAGTATTGGAAGCCTTTCGGAGCATTCCTCGTGAGCATTTTGTTGAAGGAGCCTTGAAAGAACAAGCGTATTCTGATTACCCATTACCTATTGGCTATGGTCAAACTATTTCTCAGCCTTATATCGTTGCACTCATGCTTTCTGCTTTATCGCTTACGGGCAATGAACGCGTTTTAGAAATCGGTACAGGATCGGGCTTCCAGACTGCTCTTCTTTCAAAGCTTGCAAAAAAAGTATATTCAATTGAACGGGTTCATGGGCTTGTCGTTTTTGCAAAGCGCATGATAGACAAATTAGAAATCCACAATGTCCTTATTAAATTTGGTGATGGTACCCTCGGCTGGGCAGCCGAAGCTCCATTTGATCGTATTATCATCTCAGCAGGAGCACCGAAAATAATAAACGAATTAGTCAAAGAACTTTCACCCGGAGGAAAGATGCTTGTTCCTACTGGAGATGAAGATCATCAAGAACTCAAGCTCTTTACAAAGGAAGCTTCAGGCATTACCGAACAAAATCTCGGCGGTTGTCGATTTGTAAAGCTCATCGGTAAATACGGCTGGAAATAAAAACAAACCTCTTGATCAAACCTTCAGAATAATATATAATTAAAAGTGGGAAGATATTTAGGGTTGTATTTATACGATTTTAGGGAGGGCTTATGCCTCAATTCTATACAGAACGCCATAACTTCGCATACCATCGTTGCTCTTTGTCTCGTCATTGCAGCGTAACTAAGAGTACGCCTCATTCCTCGACTTCATCGCGCCTTGGTCTGCTCGTTCTTGCGTCCTGTATAGCTGTATATATCAAGCATTTTTTCATAATCATCATTCTTACTTTTTTTACTGCAGCATGTGGGGTAAAAAATTATTCGCGATTTTCCTATAATAAAGAATACCAACAAACATATGTTATTGAAGATGATGCCGTTGAGAAAAATAATTCTTCGAGCGGAGGGTATTACTATACGGTTCAAAAAGACGATACTCTTTGGCATATTTCACAGATTACCGGTGTTGTCATTGATGCAATAAAAAAGGCAAATAAACTTGCCGATGCAAATAAGCTCTATAAAGGACTTAAACTGTATATTCCTAAAATGCACGATCCTTATGCAAAATTTACCTGGCCAGCAAAAGGAGCAATTTATTCAGGTTATGGGCAACGTGGGAAGAGATTCCATCATGGCATTGATATTGGCGCGCAACGAGGAGATATTGTTAAGGCAGCAGCGCCGGGCAAGGTAATCTATGCGGGCTACAATAATGGAGGTTACGGAAAACTCATTAAGATCAGTCATTTTGGCGGAGATTACGTAACCTACTATGCCCATAATGAAAAATTATTTGTAGAAAAAGGTGATTATGTAAAACGAGGTGAAGCCATCTCCAAAGTAGGAATGACCGGAAAAACAACGGGCCCACACCTTCATTTTGAAATTCGTAAACAGAATGGCAAAACAATTAATCCATTGGCTCAACTACAACCTCGCATCGACGGCGGCGTCAGGCTTTCAAAGAAATAGAACCTATAGACACTCTCATGCTTATTT
>CAZRKD010000149.1:0-4546 GCA_964600515.1 uncultured bacterium | reverse complement strand
AAGTGTAGAAAATAAAAGATGTCCGGTCATGGCTGCACGTGCTGCAATTTGAGCCGTTTCAGCATCTCGAATTTCTCCGACCATAATAATATCTGGATCCTGGCGTAATATTGCGCGAAGGCTTGAAGCAAATGTCACACCTGCTCGAACATTTACTTGAGCTTGTGCAATTCCCGGAATTTCATTTTCAACAGGGTCTTCAACAGAAATAATATGTTTTTCTTTGGTATTTACTTTTTGAAGAGCCGCATAGAGCGTCGTTGATTTTCCAGAACCTGTTGGCCCGGTGACAAGAATCATTCCATGAGGTTTCATGATAACTTTTTCAAATGTTTTTCGTTCTTCTTCACTAAATCCGATTTCCGTAAGCGTAATAACTGACTCTTTCGAGAGCAGTCTAATTGCGACCGTTTCTCCATTGAGGGTTGGATAGGTTGAAATACGCAAGTCTATTTTTTTATGCTTTATCTTAACTCGAATGCGACCATCTTGGGGAACACGTCGTTCCGTAACATCCATGTTAGCCATGATTTTAATACGCGAAACAATTCCCATATGTGTTTTTTTAGGGAAGGTATCAACTTCTTCAAGAATACCATCAACTCGAAAGCGTATTTTTGTGTCTTTATTTGCAGGTTCTATATGAATATCTGATGCTTTTTCCTCTAATGCAGACGTAATAATATTATTGACGATGCTTACACTGTCTTGGCTATCTTCTTCAAATATATCTACGTCGTTCTCTTTAGAATCTTCACCATATTCAACAATTTCTAATCCCTGGGCCTCTTTTGTTTTATGGAGATGATGTACCTGATAGTACATTGCAATGGCTTCTTCTATTTCATGTGCCGATGCAATAACAACGCTCACCTCGCTTTTCAAAATTGTCTTTAATTCATCGAGTGCAAGGACATTCAATGGATCAGATGTAGCTACGGTAAATGTATCTTCAATTTTATAGAGGGGAATTACATGGTATTTTTTTGCATGTTCATAAGAAAGTTGGCTAATAACCCGAGGATCAATATGGTAATCTTTGAGAGAAATCGTAGGAAGATGGAGTTTTTTACCAATCGCTTCAAAGAGTTGTTCCTCTGAAATATAGCCCTTTTTAATAAAAATATCGGCAAGGTTTCCACCTAAATTTTTTTGCGTTTCTTTTGCAACGGTTAATTGATCAGCCGTTATTATGCCATCAGTGATCAAATCATTGGTTATTTTATCGATAAGTTGTAGACTAACTTGCTTCACTTCTCCTTCTTCCCATAATATATCGATTCTTTATCCTCTTTAATCGATGGTATCTCGGTTAAAGTTCCATCCAGAATTGTTGGCTTTATAAAAACTAAAAGTTCGCTTTTGTTATTCGATGTTGTCTTTGATCGAAAGAACCAGCCGAGGAGTGGTATTTTTGAAAGCCACGGAACTCCTTTTCGTTGCTCGGCTTTTCGTGATTGCAAGAGTCCACCAATAATTGTTGTTTCTTGATTTTTGAGGAGTACGGTCGTTGAAGCAGTATTATCGATAATTGCAGGAATTCCTTCAACGGCACGACTAAAATCGGGTTGCGATTCTTGAGCTTCAATGGTAAGTTTCACAAAATCACGAATCGTAATTTGAGGTGTGACGATAAGTTCAATACCACTTTCAATGGTCTGAAGCCCTTGACCAGTTGATGAGCTCGAAGTTCCCGACCCAATTGAAATATTTCCATTGGCTTTTACATAAAAGGTAACGCCACTTCGAATACGCGCTGCTTGGTTATTTAATGTGGTCACTGATGGACGCGAGAGTATTGATATATCACCTTTTTCTTCGGCGAGAGATAGTTTTGCAATGACGGTAGAACTTCCAATAGTCGTGAGCATTCCGAGTCCGCCTTGAGTTCCTGTTGATCCACGGCCTGGCGTATTGACGGCAAGATTGCTACTCGTCGACCCAAAAGTCGAAGTTCCAACTTCACTCGTTCCTCCAGCTCGAATATTTCCATTTACAGCTTCGCCACCCCATTGAATTCCAAGGCTATTAATAAAATCAAACGAGGCTTCTATAATTTTTGCTTCGATTAATACCTGTTCATCTCTCGTATCAAGGCGCTTCAAAAAGAGTCGAATTGTTTCAAGACTCTCAGCCGTATCTTTGACGGTGATTGAATTTGTTCGTTCGTCAAATATAGCTGCTCCTCGTTCTGATACCAGTGATTTAACCTGTTCAATGACTTTTGGTGCTTTTGCATACTGGAGATTAATCGTATCTGCCTGAAGGTCTTTTCCTAATTTTTTAAATTCTTCTAATGGTGCAATTTTTAATACGTCGTTTTCATAAATAAAGATGAGTCCATGCGCATCCAAGACTGATCGCAGCGCGGCATCGAGAGAGATACCATCGAAGCTCACCGTCACTGTACCTTCGAGTTTATCGGAGACAATGACATTTTTTTTATCCATTTTTGTAATACATCGAATAACATCTTTTATATCAGCTTCTCTAAATTCAATTGAATAGGTATCGGCGTGAGCCTGAATAATAAAGAGAATGCCGATAACAAGTATAAAAATGATGGTTGCAAAAATATTTCGTTTCATAGTGTTTAGAGCGATAATTCTAAATTCCCGCTTGCTCCTTTTAAAAGAACACGCTGTTTATTAATATGTACAACTTTGTAATCACCTATGCTATCATTCATAAAGAGAATTTTATCGTTAATGAGACAAAGAGCTACGTTTTTCCCATGAATGATCCCAAATAAATGAAGCTCATTATCTGAAAATACTTTTTTCGATTTAATAAACGGATCTTTTGCGTCTTTTGTTTCTGGATCTTTTTGAATCTTTACAAAATCTTCAATATTTATTTCTGAGAGCTTTTCAGCCGCATAAGAAGAATAAGTAAAAAGGCAAAAAAAGAGAGAAAGAAAAAGAAAAAAATTATGTTGTAGTTTTAATAGCATGGAGTGTTCCTCGTATTGTTGCTTCAATTTTTCCAAATTCTTCGAGTCCTTTCCCAATCTCTATTGTATCAATAAAATAAAGAATTGGCAAGGCTTCGATTTTTTTAATCATATGAAGCACATCATTAAATTTTCCTGAAAAAACCATGACGATTTCTTTTGAAACATAGGCGTCTTCTATTTTATCTTCTCGTGCCGTAATTGAAATAAGTTCTAACGGCGATAGAATTTGAGGACTGGTAATAAATTTTAATAACAAATCATTTCCGTGCGTATAGGTATAGTTCGCCATATTTTCATAATAATAGAGAGGCTTTGCCTTTTGATTATTTGCCGTCGATGCTTCAAGCTTGTCTAAGCCTTCTCTCAGTTTTACATAAAACTCTTGTTTTTGTTTGAGTTTGCCTCCAAGTTCCTTAATTTTTGTTTGATTGGGAAAATAGAAATTACTTGTTAAAAGATATACAAATGCAAAAGCACAAAGCATAAAGATTATCCGCTCACGTTTTTCTGGGCGTTTTTTTAATTTTTTAATAAGTTCATTCATAGTGCTTTACTCACTTGACCATTCCTTCCATAACAAATGTTAGTGTTTCTTCTTTGTCTTTTTCAATATTCCGCTGCGTTGATCGGAGACCTAATTCTTTAAACATTTTTTTTTCTTTTAGTTTATTAAGAAATGAGACAACATCTTTGGTCATACTATACTGGCCATTAATAACTATTTTTTCTTTGGTAAGCTTGAGATCAGTAAGCCACACTCGATTCGGAACGAGAGAGAGTATTTCAAGATACGTGCTCCATTCGATTTTCTCTTCTACAACGTTCATAATTTTTGAGAGCGATGTTGCTGATTTTGAGTTTTCAGCATCTTCTTTCTTTTGTGAGAGGGCTCCAAGCGAAGCGAGCGCTCCCTCTTTTTCGGTAATATCTTTTTCTAATGATGCAATCTTAATGGTTTGAAAAACAATAAGACTTCCAAATAAAAGACCGAGAACACCAAGAGCGATGAGAAAAGTCAGATACGTGACTTCGAATTGTTTTTTTTCTTTAAAATTTATGTGTTCCATAGTTATGGTAATGCCAATCCACATGCAATGGCATAGGACTCCTCGTTCTTTTTTATGTCATCATCTTTGAAATTCGATGTATCAAGTCCGTCAAAGCTCTTAAATCGTTCAACTTCAAAGCCAAGTGTTTTATTGAGGTATTCTTTAAATCCCGTAAGATAAGTTCCTCCACCTGATATGAAGATTCTATGTGGTTGTGCAATATCTTGCCGAAGCACGGCATATCCATCGATAGATCGCTGTATTTCAAGTGAGATCTTGGTGAGAAAATTTGCGATGGTATTTTGTAATTTTTTTAATTCTCTATCCTCTTTATTTTCTGCTGCGCCATTTTTATACGTAACTTTTAATTCAAGTGCTTTTTCAGGAGAAATATTAAGATCTCGTTCAATGCTTTTCGTGAGTGATGATCCAGAAATCTCATTGAGTGGGCGAAAAAATAAAAGATTGTCTTTGTGAAAGATTGCAAAAAATGAATGCTCATGACCAATTTCTAAAAATGCATAAGGAGTATCACGTTCTG
>CAZRKD010000148.1:0-4634 GCA_964600515.1 uncultured bacterium | reverse complement strand
TTACCAAGAGCAACAACGATTCCAATCATTGCATATCCTGTATGGGCAATACTCGAATACGCGAGCATTCGCTTTACGCTTTTTTGGGTAAGGGCAAAGATATTTCCGATAATCATGGTAAGTACGGCGATAGCCCAAAGTAAATCGAAAGTTATATCAGCACCAATTCCGGTGAGTACGAGACGAGTGAGCACCGCAAAGCCAGCGGCTTTTACGGTAACGGCCATGAATCCCGTAATTTGTGTTGGCGCACCTTCATAGGCATCCGGAACCCACATATGAAAGGGAACCGCACCTACTTTAAATGCAAAGCCAATGACTACAAGGATTATACCCAAAATTGCAAGTGAGGGATGCACAATCGAAGCGGCAAGACTATCGAGATAGATTGTCCCAGATGCTCCATAGAGTAATGCCATACCGAATAAAAGAAAGCCTGTTGCAAACGCACCCATGATAAAGTATTTTAATGCGGCTTCGTTTGTTCGTTTCTCATTTCGCGTAATACCCGTAAGTATGTAAAGCGAGATTGACAAAAGCTCGAGTGATAAAAAGAGCGTAATAAAATCATGTGCTGCAGCTAAAAGCATCATACTTGCAGCGGCAGTAAGAATGAGCGCATAGTACTCACCCTGTTTAATATTTTGTACGGTCAAAAAGTGCGTTGATACTACTATGGTTAATGCAGTCGAAAAAAGTATAATCATTGAAATAAATTTATAAAATACATCTATTTTAATTGCGTATACAAAGTGTAGTATCGAAGGCTCATTATATGTTCTAACAATATCAAAGAGTGCAATTATGAGCCCTGCATAGGAAATGTAGCGTAAAAGATAACGAACCCAACGTGGATTATTTTCTTTTGTTATAAAAAGAAAATCGATCACAAGCACTATGCCTGCAGTAATGATGAGGAGAAGAATTGGATAAATGCTCTCTATATCAGCCATTGTTATCATCATACATTTTGTACTCTTGTAATAAGGTCTTCAATAGCCATCCCCGTTTTTGACAAAAATATATTAGGGACTATTCCCATAATAAATATGAGTAAAATCAAGGGGGCAAAATATAAGAATTCCAATTTATTTACATCAGGCACCTGCATGTTGGTTTCTTTGGTAACCGAGCCAAACATTGTATCTCGATAGAGTTTTAACATATATATTGCCCCGAGAACTATTCCAATCGTTCCAATTGTAGCATACCATGTATTTATGGTAAATGTTCCTAAGAGAATGAGAAATTCTCCAACAAAGCCATTTAAGCCCGGTAATCCTATTGATGAAAGCATGACAATCATGAATAGTGTTGCATACACGGGCGTAACTTTTGCCATGCCTCCAAAATCATCAACACCTCTTTTATGGGTTCTTTCATAGATTACTCCGACGAGTAAGAATAGCGCGCCTGTCGAGATGCCGTGATTAAGCATTTGATAGACTCCGCCGTTAACCCCTAAAGTCGTAAATGAAAATATGCCAAGCATAACAAAGCCGAGATGGCTCACACTCGAATATGCAATTAATTTTTTTATATCGGTTTGAACCATTGCCATTAATGCTCCAAAGATTATTCCTATTACCGCAAGAATCATAATATGAGGGCTAAAGTAAACACTCGCCTCGGGGAAAAATGGTATTGCAATTCGGAGGAATCCATAGACTCCCATTTTCAAAAGAACTCCGGCGAGTATGACACTTCCGGCAGTTGGCGCTTCGACATGTGCATCGGGAAGCCAGGTGTGCAGAGGAAATAACGGCACTTTGATGGCAAAGGCAAAAGCAAATGCCAAGAAAAGCCATTGTTGAACATCAAATGAAAGAATACTTAACATATTTTGAAGGAGCATTATATCAAACGTACCTCCGGGAATTACTTCTTTTGATCTAAAATAAATATAAAGAATTGCCACAAGCATGAAGAGGCTTCCAACCATGGTGTACAAAATAAATTTCACTGCTGCATAAATTTTTTGTTTACCACCCCAAACCCCAATAATTAAATACATGGGGATGAGCATTGCTTCCCAAAATATATAAAATAGAAATAGATCAAGCGCACAAAATGTTCCAATCATACCTGTTTCAAGAAATAAAAGCGCAATATAAAATGCCTTGTCTTTAATTGCACTGTACGAGCAAAGTATTGCAAGAGGAGTAAGAAATGCAGTCAAAAGAATAAGAAGCATACTAATTCCATCAATGCCTACGGTATATGAAATAGTAAATTGTGGTATCCACCGATATGATTCAAGAAATTGCATTCCTATATGATCAGGTGAGAATACAAAAAACATAATGAGCGACAAAATAAAAACTATTATCGAACTCACCAATGCAATAGTACGGGCAGTATGTATTCTTTCTTTATTTACCAAGGTGAGCAATAACCCAATCGCAGCAGGGAAAAATGTCATCACACTCAAGAGTGGAAATTGCGAATTCATGATATTATATCCTCACTAAAACATACATAAGAATTACGAGCACACCAATAACCATAATAAATAGGCTTCTATTGATCATACCTGTATGAATAGTTTTGAGCTGTCTACTTGTGGCTTGTGACACAAATGCAATGCCATTTACAAAAAAACTATCAATAATTGCACGATCTATTAATCGCCATAAAATAGAGGCAAACATTCTGAGTGGCTTGATAATGATTAATTCATATATTTCATCAATATAAAATTTATTCGTAATGAGCCTCTGTGCTTTAACTGCAAATCTCTTGTGTATATAGATGATATATGCAAGTGTTATTCCCAGAGTAACAACACATATCGAGAGAATAAGATTTAATGAGTGTCCTTCGGGGACAATAGTCGGAATTTCACTTTCATGGATTATTTCTCCAAAAATTCCTCCGATTATTGAAAGACCTCCGAGCATGAAAAGCGCAATTTTCATCGACCAATCAGGCTTATGGATATGATGGAGTTTCTCTGATGTGAGATTACATTTTCCAAAGAAGGCAATGAATATCAATCGAAATGTATACAGGGCGGTAAGCATTGCAGTGATGAGTGCAGATATCCACATACAAAGCCATAAAAAATTTCCGTTTTGTGCCTTTGTATAAAGCGCCGCTAAGATTTCATCTTTAGAAAAAAATCCTGCAAATGGCGGTACTCCTGAAAGAGCAAGCGCACCGATAAGAAAGACGATGAATATAAATCCCATGCCCTGTATGCCTCGTAATCCTCCCATTTTTGTAATATCTTGCTCGCCTTGAAGTGCATGAATAACTGCTCCAGCAGATAAGAATAAGAGAGCCTTGAAAAATGCATGTGTTGTTAAATGAAATATTCCACTCGAAAAATCGCTCGCTGCCGCTCCCATAAACATGTAACCCAATTGACTGATCGTTGAGTAAGCCAATATTTTTTTTATATCGTTTTGTCCCAGAGCAATGATCGCTGTCATAAGTGCTGTCAGAGTAGCTGTGACGCCAATTATATCCATGGTAAACGGGGTTAGAAGAAATAAAAAATGAAGCCTCGACAGCATGTAAATACCAGCGGTTACCATTGTTGCCGCATGAATAAGTGCTGAAACCGGTGTTGGGCCTGCCATAGCATCGGGAAGCCACACATAGAGGGGGATCTGCGCTGATTTTCCGCAGGCACCCAAAAAAAGTAAAAGTGTGGGGACAATTAACAGTGCTTCGGTATAGGTATTATTTTCATCGAGTGAAATTATCCTACCAATCTCACTCATGGTAAGGGTATCAAAAATCGTATAGAGAAAAAACATCCCCAAAATAAAACCAAAGTCTCCTACGCGATTAACTATAAATGCCTTTTTACCGGCATCGGCATTTTTTAAATCCTCAAACCAAAAGCCAATGAGAAGATATGAACATAAACCCACTCCTTCCCATCCCACAAACATGAGTAGAAGATTATCAGCCATGATCAGAATAAGCATTGAAGCCATGAAAAGATTAAGATAGCTAAAATACCGAGCAAATCCCTTGTCGTGCTTCATATAGCCAATTGAATAGAGATGTATAAGAAAACCAACGCCCGTAACAACAAAAAGCATAATGCGTGATAATCCATCAATAGTAAGTCCAAAATTAATGGTAAAATTACCAACAGTTATCCAATCAAAAATTCTTTGAGTAAGGGGAATTCCTTGTAATGTAAAAAGGGATAATCCAAATGATGCGAGTGGTGCAATACATCCAATACTGGCGATTACGAAAGTTGGAAGCTTTTTTCCTAAAATTCCGTTTATCAGAAAACCAATGAAAGGAAAAAGTATTATCACTGCTAAAATATTTTCCATTTTTTATTCCTTTAGTATCGTCATCTCACCCGTGTCGACCGTCATTTTATTTCTAAATAAGGCAATGAGAAGCGCTAATCCCACCGCGACTTCAGCAGCAGCAACTCCCATAACCATAAGAACAAAAATATGCCCCGTAACATTTGCCCAATAGCGAGCAAATGCAATAAGCGCGATGTTCACCCCGTTTAACATAATCTCGATCGACATAATAATTATTAATATGTTTCGTCGTGCTAAAACACCGAACATCCCAATTGAGAAAAGTACTGAACTAAGTATTATATATTTATTCATATCTTTTTCTTTGCCAAAATAATTCCACCAATAATT
>CAZRKD010000147.1:0-4689 GCA_964600515.1 uncultured bacterium | reverse complement strand
CCAGTCGAAGATTCCATGAGTGCCATATTTGAAACTATTAAGCATACGGCACTCATTCATCAAAGCGGTGGAGGAACCGGATTTTCATTTTCGCGATTGCGACCAAAAAACGATATTGTCAATTCAACCAAAGGAATTTCAAGTGGGCCCGTATCATTCATGAAAGTTTTTGATGCGGCAACTGAGGCAGTGAAACAAGGCGGAACGAGGCGCGGTGCAAATATGGCGATTCTTTCCATCCATCATCCGGACATTCTTGAATTTATAGATATCAAGCAGGATCTTACAAAGCTTACGAATTTCAATATTTCAGTTGCAGTAACCGATGCGTTCATGAAGGCATATGAACATGATGACACCTATGATCTCATTAATCCACGCACGCATGAAGTTGTAGAAAAATTAAAAGCACGTGAAGTATTTGATCGCATTGTAGAGGGTGCATGGGTATGCGGAGATCCTGGAGTTGTCTTTATCGATACCATAAATAAATATAATCGAATGAGTAGAGAAGAAACAATAGAAAGCACAAATCCCTGTGGAGAACAGCCGCTTCTCCCCTACGAATCATGCAATTTAGGTTCGATTAATCTTGCAAAAATGATAGCTCTAACCAATGGAAAAAAAACAATCGACTTTGAGAAAATAGGAAAAACCGTCCATGATGCAGTTCGTTTTTTAGATAATGTTGTTGATATCAATCAATACCCATTGCGAGAGATTGAAACCAAGACAAAGGCTAATCGAAAGATTGGATTAGGTGTCATGGGATTTGCGGATCTTTTAGCGCAGCTTGAAATTTCGTATATGAGTGACTCTGCACTTGGGTTAGGAGAAAAGATTATGTGCTTCATTCAATCTGAAGCACGACAGGCATCAATTGAATTAGGGAAGCGGCGAGGAAATTTCCCAAATTTTAATCTCTCAACGTGTGCTGCAGAAGGATTCTCACATCTTCGTAATTCAAATCTCACCACTATTGCTCCTACAGGTACCATAAGCATTTTAGCCGATTGTTCAAGCGGGATAGAACCCTATTTTGCACTCGCGTATTATCGAAATGTCATGGATAATAACATTCTTACTGAAATAAATCCCTATTTTGAGGAATATCTTACGACTCATAATAATTATTCAAAAACTATAATGGATCAGGTTATTAAAGAGGGTAGCTTGCAGAAAGTAGAAGGAATTTCTGTAGAGGCTAAAAAGATTTTTGTAACAAGCCATGATATTCCACCTCGTCAGCATATTTTAATGCAAGCTGCATTTCAAAAACATGTCGACAGTGCGGTTTCAAAAACCGTAAATTTTTCTCATGATGCTCGCATTGAAGATGTTAAAGAAGTGTATCTATTAGCGTATCAAACAGGATGTAAAGGTGTGACGGTATTTCGCGATGGATGTCGTGGAACACAGGTGCTCAATTTGAATACTAGTGAAAGTATAAAAAAAGAAGAGAAGCCAACTGTGCACAATGAAGTTCGACCACGACCGGAGCTCACCCATGGCACGACACGAAAGATGCATACCGGTTGCGGCAATCTCTATGTGACGATTAATGAAGATGACAAGGGAAAGCCATTTGAACTCTTTAGTCAAATGGGAAAAGGAGGAGGATGCGCCGCAAGTCAGTGTGAAGCAATTTCAAGGCTCATTTCATATTCACTTCGCATGGGAATGAATTTACAGCCCATCATGAAGCAGCTCAAGGGAATTTCATGTCATAAACCTGCATGGGATAATGGAAATAAAATTGTTTCATGTGCTGATGCGATTGGCATGTCTATTGAAAGATATTTAGGTGAAAAGGGATTTCAAAAAGATATTGATGCCATTAATCGCGATGTACAAAATGGATGTATTATGGGTGCATGTCCTGATTGTGGTGGAACTTTAGAACATCAAAGCGGCTGTGTTTCCTGTCGCATATGCGGCTATTCTGAATGTTTATAATAAATATTTAAAAATATGATAAAAATCATAGCAGAAATAAAGTTGTATAAGTAGTGTAATTATAGTAAAAATATTTATTGTTTAACCAAATTCTCAAGGAGGTTTTCTATGAGTAAGAAAAAGTTCTTTCTCGTTCTGTTTTTGGCAATCTTTTCTTTTCAATTATTTCCTGTATTGTGGTCGTGGATTACGGGAAATCCATGTCCTATCAGATTTGGATCTGAAAGCGAGCTGTATCCCGATCGATTAGCCGTGAATGATGCTGGTAAAACATTTGCCGTAAGTCAATGGTCACGCAAGTACAAAACAGCATGTTCAACCTGCCACACCGCAATTCCCCGGCTCAATTACTATGGGGAACGATTTATGCGTAATGGATTTCAAGATCCTGATGCTGATGCATTAGATGGAGGAACATTGAATAAAGAGCAATATAATGGCGTCGATGTGGGAAGGGTAGAGGACCTTTTTGGTTTCCGTGTTAGCGCGATACCATTTAAGTTAACGACCAATGGACTTACCGAAAATGGAAGCACTAAAACAGCTATTGATCTTGGTACCGTTCAATGGATTCAATTATTCACTGCAGGTACCGTAACGAAGAATGTTTCTTTCTTTAATGAGCTCGAACTCGATAGAGATGGTAAGGTAAAATACGGTTGGTTTTACATTGGAGCTCATAATGTTATGGATTCACATGGGCTCGTCAATTTCCAAATCGGTAAATTATCACCAGTTGAATGGACATCGTATTCTGGTCGACTTTCAATCTTTCCAGAGCTTAAGGGATTTGCTGATAAAATCAAATCCTCGACAAATGGTAGTGCTACGAATATCGGAGAAGATTCAGCGGATACTTCCTCTGCTCAGTATGGAATAGCCTATTATGGATATCGAGGCCCATTGGTATGGTCACTTGGAGGTGGTAATAGTGCTAACCCTGTTGATGTTAACCAAGAAAAGAATTTCTGGAGCTCAGTACGACTCGAAATGCCCCAGGGTAATTCTGCTATTGAAGGAAGCTCAGTTTCGCTTTTCTATTATAATGGAACTGATACTTTTAGTACTGCAACAGCTCAGGTAACAAATGACTACTGGAGAATACAACCGTCAGCAAACCTTCGTTATCAGAATTTTGATGTTATTGGTTCATTCCAATATGCAAAAGAAGATAATTTTACACTTGCTACTCCTGCGGGAGAAGAAAGCTATTGGGGTATAACTGGTGTGGCATCATATATGCCACTTACCTGGCTCATGACTGGTGTTGAGTACGATACCGTTCAACAGGATACGGGAGCTAATCTTGAAAATGATCGAGTTGCATTCCATGTATCATTACTTCCTCGTGAGAATATTCGCCTCATTTTTACTGCTGATACTGATCTTTTTAAATCAGGAACAAAGAAACACGAATTCTATTCAGTCATTCGAATGATGTTCTAAATACATTGAGACGCTACTGCTTTTGCCATTTCTTCTGTTGTTGCATTTCCTCCCATATCGTATGTTCGAACTTCTCCTTTTGAAATAACATGGGCAGTGGCTTTTTCAATAGAGGCAGCCTTCACTTTTTCGCCAAGCCAATCGAGCATCATTTTACCGGCAAGAATTGCAGCGAGAGGGTTTACTTTATTCTTACCTGCATATTTGGGTGCAGAGCCATGGGTTGGTTCAAATACCGCGTATTTTGCTCCGATATTGCCGCTCGAGCCAAAGCCAAGACCTCCAACGAGTTGTGCACAAAGATCTGAAATAATATCTCCAAAGAGATTTGTTGTAACTAATATTTCATAGTTTTTTGGGTTTTTGAGAAGCCACATACACAAAGCATCAATATTTGCTTCTTCATATATTATATGAGGATAATCCAAAGCTACGTTTCGTGCTGCTTCAAGAAAAAGACCACAGGTAGCTCGTAATACATTTGCCTTATGTATTGCAGTTACTTTCTTTTTCCCTGTTTGAGCTGCGTATTCAAATGCTGCACGAACAATCCGTAGCGAAGCTTTCTTCGTAATCGACCGAATTGCAATAGCAGCATCGCGTGGAATTTTCTTTATTTGAGGCACGGCATATAATGCTTCCGGTATTACATCAAAATCTACACCAATATACATGCCTTCAGTATTTTCTCTAAAGACAGTAATATCAATATTCTCACGATAATTAAGAGGATTTCCTGTATATGATTTACAAGGACGAAGGCAAATATAGAGATCAAGGAGTTGCCGCATCTTTATAATAGGACTCATGTAGGTATATCCTTTTTCTTGTAAATGCGGGGCTAATTCTTTCTGGGCTTCTTTCTTTGGTTTTGACGTGATAGCACCAAAGAAAGCGCAGTCAGTATTGTGTAATAATTCTATAGTTCTTTCAGGTAAGGCATTTCCTTCGTTTTTCCAAAATTCCCAACCAATGTCTCCATGGATATATTCAGCATCGAGGTTCACTGTATCGAGAATGAGACGAGTTGCTTCACAAACTTCTTTTCCAATTCCATCACCTTCGAGCCATGCTATTTTATATTTTGCCATAAGCGCTCCTCAAGTAAGGAACAAGTCCTCCTGCTTGCAATAACATAATTGCACGTTGATCTAATGATGCTGAAATAATTTTTTCATGGGTAGTTTTATTAAATATCCATCCCTCTAAGAGATTAATCTCAAGTTCATTTCCTTCTTTAATTTTTTTATAAGCTTCTTCACTTGATATCAATGGAAATCCGAGATT
>CAZRKD010000146.1:0-4692 GCA_964600515.1 uncultured bacterium | reverse complement strand
TCTACACGCGTAAGATCGTCGGCAGCGTCAGATGTGTATAAGAGACAGAGGTAATTTCGTCAATAAAAATAAACGCATGTGATGATTGTGCTATATTTTTTAAATACGCATCAATAAGAGCAAAAAGTTCCCGATCGTCGTGAATAGATTCACAGCTAAAATATACGATCGATTTTGGATCAACTTTATCACTCAGTAATAATTGTTTGACAAGTATTTTGATTGCGGTAGACTTACCGATCTGACGTATTCCTCGTATAGTATAGATTCCAGGATCCTTTAAATTTATTCTATCCAATTGAGAAAAATGGTACTGATATTTCAAAGATTTTAATTCTTGTAACTTTTCGTCCACTTCAATTAATGAAACATTCGACCACCATGGATTTTTTCTTTGTAAAAACAATATGTTGTCTGTATTATATCTCATAGATACAACTATATTGGTTATTATTGTATCTGTCAAATACAATACGAGTACATATGAGATGAGGAATTAAAATCTCCGATCGGGACTTTAAAGAGCCCAGATGCTGAAAAGAAATATGCAAAACAATCCGGAGGTCGTGGACAATATGGACATTGCCTCATGCGTATTGAACCAAATCCAGGCAAGGGCTTTGAATTTGTTGATCAAATTAGGGGGGGTCAATACCTCGAGAATATATTCCTGCGGTTCGTAAAGGCGTTGAAGAGGCATGCGGCAAAGGTGAATACGCTGACTTTCCTGTCGTCGATATAAAAGTCGTGCTTTATGATGGAAGCTACCATGAAGTTGATTCATCCGAATGAAGAACTACCTCGAAGCATTCAAGAAAAGGTCTTAGCCGAAGTAGCCGAACGAAAAGCCGAGCAAGAGAAAAAATGACGAATACTCATTTATTCTCCGATTATGAAAAGAACCTACTCGCTGATACGATATATCCCTTGTTCCCTTGAGTAGTAAATATCGTATCTTCTCGTACAATTTGAATAACGGGAATACCTCCTAAGAGCTCTCCATGAAGAAAATGATGGGATGCAATTGAAGAAGCCCTTTCTTTCACTTCACACAAGAAAAATGGAATTTTATTCCTCGTAATAAGAAAATCAGTTTCTTCGCCGGTTCGAGACCGGACAAAAAAGAGAGAAAAAGTATCGGGGGATAATTCATTCCATATATTTATTCGTGCCTTTAATTCGTGAGCAACAAAATTTTCAAATCGAATAGCTTCATTGGGAATCATTACCCAATCATAAAAGTAAATCTTACGTTCCTTTTTAACAAGCGGTGCCCTATTTTTTGAATAAGGAGGAACTTCAAAAATTACATAGGTCAAGAGTAAATAACGAATATAATTTTTAACCGTTGCAAAATTAATCTCTAAATCTTCGCGAAGCGAATTTATAGATAATGGCGAACCGATTCTCTCTGGCAAGAGAAAGATGAGATCCATGACTTTCTCGAGCCCATGAATGCTTGATAAGTCGCGCACGTCTTCTTTTACAATTCGTTCAATATATTCATTATGCCATTTTTTTGAAAAGAGTTTATTGGCTTTAAGAAGTGGCTCGGGAAATCCACTAAACTCAAGAAGTGCATCAAGCTCTTTTTGTTTGTATCTTTTTGGACGAATCATATTTTTAATAAGTTCTTCGGCATCGGTACATGGTTGTATGTCTTTTAAGGTCTTACCCAAATACTCCGCTAACATAAAGGGATGTAACGTAAAGAGAAAATATCGCCCCGCAAGGCTATCACCAGATTTTCGGAAGTAATCAAGGCGTGCACTACCAGTAATTATAAACTGTATATTGTTTTCATGCTCATCAAAAAAACCTTTAAGAATGTTTTTCCATTTGTGCTGTTTATGTATTTCATCAAAACATACCCATATTTTTTCTGACTTTTCTTCTTGATTGAGTATATCTGCCTGTAAGAAATCACCTTCTTTGCGATAGCGATCTTTGATTATTCGTTTGTCCCAATTATAGTAAAAAGCATCCGAATTTTCATCTTTAAGTTGTTCCTTGGCTATTGTTGTCTTCCCGCATTGGCGGGGTCCAGCAATAAAGCGCATTTGACGACCAAAATTGTGCGAGAATGCAATAGAGTATAAGTATCGTTTTTTGACATCAAAACCCATAGTACTAATTTACATATACCTATAAAATAGTCAATACTTATTTATATATATATGTAAAAATGTTTTTTATTCTCTGATTGTTTTTTTCAAGCTCATTCACTATAAAGAACAATATAATTGTCCCATAAGTTCGATTCACTCTTTCGTGATCAGTGAAGGAAATACGTAGAGATAACAGTAATTATTGTAAATTGTATCATAGCGATTATAGGCAATGAAAAATGATTGCCTAATGTTGCTTGATGATTTGCTGTCGATTGTTGCTAGGCCAAATATACTTACATTGCCGGTGTTTGCTGTTCCGTCGGATAATGTGAGCGGCACCGTGAGTGGCGAATCAAAATTTTCAAAGCTATAGGTTGTTTTGCCTGCGAGAATATCGCGGCTATTGAGCGTTATCGTTGCACTATCTCCGATAATTTTATCATTCGTAACATCGCTATCACTCGTATTCATTGAGATGACAACCGATGCGGTTTTTGTTTCTGCGTACATGTAAATGTCTAAGTTAACATCCTCGGTTAATGTATCGCTTCCCATTAAGGCCTTGAAATCTTCTTTAGTGCAATGAGAATCTGCCCAATAATCAGGGTATTCTCCTTGAGCTTCGGGGACAACTTCTGCCGTATAATGTAAATCCGTCAGAATAATCGGCGTATAATCGAATAGATACGAAGAAGCGAGCGTTAATGAGAGATTGCAACCATCGGTTTTGGTATAATAATCATGAATGCGAAGGCTATATGACAAATAATCCGTGCTATATGCAATTGTGTATAACGTATTATTTTTTCGTTCGGTATAATGATAAGTTTTTCCAACAAAACGACTATCACTAAAAAGTGTGCTCCCACTTGTATCTTTGAATGAAATAGTCAAATAATTTTTGGTATCTTTGGAAGCATTAAAGTATGCACTTGAACTATTGTAGAGCGCTACCAGATCAGGATAAGCGCTGCAATCACCACTTAGGGTAAAGGCACTACTTTCTTTCCATTGTGTGACATCGATGAGTTTATCTTGAACAAGAATACCTGTCGGAGGTTTTTGGGTTGCAATATCTTTTTGAATAAGTGGATCGGTCGTAAGTGAGATGTATGAAACACAATACGGAATTTCGTATTTCGCACTATCAACCACATCGATATAAAAATTGATAAGAGGAAGGTCGTTGATACTCTCTGAAGTATATGCACCGAATGCGATTCGATAATCATCTCCCGTGATTTCCTTCCATCCTGAGGCATGTCCTAAGCTTCCTTTTAAAGTTATAGCCTGTGCACGAGATCCGAAATTCATTGTTACGGTTCCATCGGAAACACCCACTGTTCCTTTTAGTTCCGAGGCATTCGAGCTATCAACGAGACCAACTTTGTAGAGAAGTTTTTTGAGCTTTTTGTCTGAGAGAGAAGAAAAGCCGCCTTCGTTGTCATAACACCAGCTCGATGATTCTAAAGTATCTAATGGAATAGTAAATGTCTTTGTATCGAGATAAACCTGGATTGGTGTGCTGACCTTACTAATGAGAGATTCTGCAGCATTATAATCTTTATCATTTGATCCATATTTTTTGAGTCGTAAGAGTCCGGTAGTATTTAAGAATTGATTTTCAAGCATGAGCGGACAATTCTCTCCGGCTAGTGCTTCAATGACTTGAATATAACCTGCAATATCTGCTCCTTGTGCATCAAAATCAAGATTATCAGTAAAGCATGCAAATGGCACATTTAAGAGTATTGTTTTTTCACACGTTGATTGCCCTCCCCATGGAGTTCGATACTCAAAGTTTAATCTAAAACAATTATCTTCAGTCAAAGGATCAATGGTGCCACGCATGAGAGAGCTTGCGAGTGTTGATTCTGCACGAAGTCCATGATCGAGCTCGCCATATATATTTGTTTCCTGAATAATATCGAGAATAAATGACGTATAATCCGATGTATTTCCCTCTATATTTTTAAATTCTATGGTGGCCTCGTATTCTCCATCTATTGTTTTTTCAAATTTCTTACTTTGTCCAACTTCAGTAATTGCTTGCGCTTTAACGAGCTCACCATAATTTAAGATTAAGATAATTCCATTGGAGTTGATTTCGAGCTCTACAACACCCGTAAATGCCGGGAGTATTTCAATAGGTGTTGCACTAAGAGATACAATAGAGTACTGCGATGGATCTTCTGGTTCCTGAATACGAACTAACGCAAAAAAATAACTCCCCGGACAAGCAGATATTGCATGAGTTATATCATACGCAAGTTTTGAAAAAACAAAAGAACTACAGCTACTCGGATTAAACAGAAGTGCGGTACCAAAAAATGATTCAATGACATCCTTTTGTGATATCAAACCGACATACAGTTCATCGAGGGAATTGGTATTCCATTGCGGGCGTTTGCCTAAGAGACTCGGAATAATCATTTTCGAATTCGAGCTTACGGTAAAGTTAATCGGTATTTCATCATCGGGATTTGTCGAAGGCACTTCTATGATAGTTGTTTTCGTATCTCCAATACTTGTTATAGGATCAGAAAAAAACACTGCGTGCAGAGCGCGAGGATAAAGAATA
>CAZRKD010000145.1:0-4698 GCA_964600515.1 uncultured bacterium | reverse complement strand
GCTCGTCCTCGTCCATCCATACTGATCTTACTATTTCTTTTAGTCAGTTCACCCGTGAATTGAGTGCTCGTAAATTGGGAACCCTGATCCGTATTAAAAATAAGAGGAGCTCCTTGCTTTTTCCATCGATTAATCTGAGTGGTATGCATTCCATACTTCGATGAAATTTCCGCTTCTAGTGAGATTACCTTGCATTGCTGCTATCGCTCCTTTTGCCTTTTCCTCAGCACTGATTTTCCTCTGCATAATGGCCTCCTCTGTCGCAATGCTATCATCTCTTTTACTATCCATTCAACTGGTCCAGTTTTTCCCGACCATTATATTCTTATTTGATGGTGGCGGTCAGTCAGTTGAATTTGATGAATTGGGATATAACGGCACGGTTGCAATCAATGGTAATTTTGAGGTACGGAATCCGGAGACCTATGAAGAAGTATTTAGTGTGAATGCAAACGAAGAAGGTATAAAGTTTGATTCAAATAGTACTGGAATTAAGTCTATCAAAATGTATACGGGCATATTGCCTTCAAATACATATTCCCTGACCCTTGGTTTGCCAAATGGATGGTCGCATACAGATAATATAGCATTTTTATCTTTTGGATTTGGTGATACCTCTGATGATTTCTTTTATTTTACTGACCAAAATGGCGGTGCAGAAGTTGGAATTTATGCGAGGGTACATTCAGATGGAGTCGTTGTTGGATTTCCAGGAAGTCAATGGGGTAAAAAGTATCGAATCGTGGTTGCATTATTCGAATAATTTTGCCTGTGTATTTAAAAATAGAGATTGAAATCTATAAAACTATTTGTTATTATTCATAGGTAAATATATAGAACTACCTAGTATTTATAACAATACTTCTGATATGACAAAACAAAAAGAGAAAGTAATAAAACTTGCAAAAAAAATTGGCATTATTCGGCCTCGCGACATTCTGAAACAGGGAATTGCTGCTGAATATCTCAAGCGGCTTACTCGGGAAGGAGTCCTTGAAAAACGAGGAAGAGGTCTCTATATACTCAAAGGCACGAGCCTCGGCGAGCACTACAGTACGGCTTTAGTTGCAAAACAAGTTCCTGAGGGAGTTTTATGTCTTCTTTCAGCACTTGCCTTTCATGGCTTGACTACACAATCACCACATGAAGTTTGGATCGCCCTTGATAATAAATCATGGCAACCTAAGGTAGATACGGTTTCACTCCGCCTCATTCGTTATTCGGGAAAGTCATTTTCCCATGGGGTAGAAAAACACATCATAGGTGGAGTTCCCCTGAAGGTATACTGCATACCAAAAACAATTGCTGATTGTTTTAAATTTCGTAATAAGATAGGGCTTGATGTTGCTATTGAAGCTCTTCGCGAGGGATATCGGCTTAAAAAATGTACGATAGATCAGGTTTGGTACTTCTCGAAAATGTGCCGCGTAACTCGCATTATACAACCCTATATGGAAATGCTTGAATGAAAAGAGAAACAATAAAAAATATCGGAGTATCCGTAAAAGAACGACTATTGAATCGCTCAAGAGAACGAAAAGAAGATTTTCAATTTGTACTTATGAGGTATGCGCTTGAACGTTTCCTCTTTCGTTTAAGCACATCAGAATATAGAAAGTCATTTATTCTCAAAGGTTCATTACTCTTTTTAGTGTGGGATGAAGACATGTACCGGCCAACTCGTGATGCTGATTTTCTTGGTAAAGGAGATAACTCACTTCCCTATCTTACGAAGGTATTTCAGAAAATAGCTTGTACACCTGTTTCTGATGACGGCATGAAATATATTCCTGAAACTGTTACTGCAGGACGCATTAAAGAGGATCAAGAATACGAAGGTGTTCGCATAACCCTCAAAGCGCAATTACATACAGCCGAGATTCATCTTCAGTTTGATATCGGCTTTGGAGATTCAATTTCGCCACGTCCGATTGAACATATATTTCCTACGTTACTTGGATTTGAAAACCCAATTCTCGCAATGTATCCCAAAGAAACGGTTATTGCTGAAAAGTTTGAAGCATTAGTTAAGCTTGGGATGGCAAATAGCCGTATGAAAGATTTTTACGATATATGGATTCTTTCTCAACGCTTTAATTTTAATGGAACAGAACTTTGTCAGGCAATTCAAAATACATTTAATCGGAGAAAGACTGCTATTCCAACTGATCCGCCTCTTGCCTTTACCGCTGATTTTCATAGAAATGAAAACAAAGTTCTTCAATGGAAAGGGTTTATAAGAAAGAATAAATTTCTGATGAATGATAGTATGACTCTTGAAAGTACTATAAATAAGATACAGTCGTTTTTGGGACCAATAATTAATTCAATGAGGAATAACGAAACATTATCGTTAACATGGGATATGACAAAACAACAATGGAAATAAAAATCAATAGTAACATCTGGGCTCTAGGCTCGGAAACAGAAAGGAGTCTTCAATGAAGACAAAACTAAAGGCGATGATGAATCGCCATTTGAGAGTTAAGGATGTACTCATCCTTATGATGCTTCCCCTCATGGCTATGGCTATTGGTGGAGCTGTCGCGATGATCAAGGCAATTAATGTATCGTATGACAAATCTGCTTCAACTCTTACTTCAACCAATGTGCAGAATGCGATTACAGAAATTCAAATGAAGAATCCCGGGATTAATTTTCCGGTTGCCAATGGAGGAGGAATACCTAAGATCAAATCAGGCGGTAACGGTGGTTTCTTCAATAAAAGCCAAAAGAATTTTTTTATTCATGGCAGAAAGAGTAAATCATCCATGGTTTAAGCGACTGATACTGAAAAATGTGTCCTTGGGAAGTGGGAAAAGAGTTGTTGTTCCTCATGGTGTTTTGGAAACAAAATATAATATAACTATTCCAAGAAAAATGGATAAGAAAAAACATATAGAGGCTGTACAAAAACTTCGAGAGTATTTAGAAATATGAAACTTTGTATGAACAAAATTAGAAAGAGATAAGGGCGAGTCGGCTCACCCTTATCTCTTTAGGTAGGGGTTGGAAATATCTATCCGAAAAATTAATCCGCAATAATAAAGAGCGCTTTTATACTTCCCGTAATCTCTTCAGGGCTAATGCTATCAAAAGGAATTCCATTAGTTGAATCAACTACGCTTGCATCAGGATCAAAGTGCCCCATAAAGTATTTATTAGTTGGGAGATAGAGCCCAACAACATATACTTCTCCTTCAACAAATCCAAGATGATAGATGTCAACGTCTTTCAAAAGCACTCGTGAAGTTAGGTTTGTAGGATCAAATTCTTTTAAATAGTATGTCCCCGTATTATAGGTTTGGCCAAGAAGCATTGCCTTGTCATCTTTTTCAATTGCAATAACATTCATCGCTTCTTCAGTCGTTCCTGAAAGTGGGACTATATCACCTGGAGTAGAAGAACTTAAATCAAGTTTCGCAATCATTGTATAGAGTGTTGATGTTTGATTGAGATCGCACCATGAACCTTCGACTTTTCGATCACGATGTGTAGAGTTAGGGTAATTGGTTAAGTCACACATGGTTCCATTCGCGTCATTAAACCAGTTATCGGTCTTCCATACAAGCGCATTGTTGCTTGCATCTTTCTTTGCCTCACAGCTTGTTTTTGTTTCATCAATTGCATAATTTGAACAGAAACCAGGTGCATTATTAGCATCTGATTCAAGAAATTGACCATGGCAATTCATAACACCTGCAGTTTTTTTATTGATTTCGCCAACAAAGTAAACAACACCATCTTTATCTTGAATGAGTTTGGTAACCTGATTGCCTGAATAATAGCTTTCATCAGAGCAGATTTTATCTTTTCCAGCAAAGTCATTATTCTCAAGCTTATCGAGTTGTTTCCAGAAATCGGTATCGCAACTAGCAAGCGTTGTTGCACGTTCGTCTGCGGTTATAGTGTTTTTATTATCTTCCTTTGTTGGATCAAATTTATAGAAGCATTGTTGCCAATTCTTTTCTCCTGAAACCGTGCTTCTTCCATGATAAATCGCCAAATCGGAATTTTGATTATCTTGAATTATATTGAATGCCCAGTTTTCATTTGCTACTTGGACTGCCTGATAGCTTCCATTTTCAAGTCGGAGTAAGCGAATACCGGATCCAAAGTCTTGGTTATACCTAAAAATAACCGATCCATTTCCGTAAACTTGGAATTGATCTACATTTGTTTGAGGATTAATAATCTCTTTTGATTCTCCGGTTGATTTAATATACTTAAATACTGCTCTTTGATCGGTACCAGCATATCGTGCATGGAAATAGAGGTTATTATCATCGTCAAATTGGAGAACTCCTTCTCTCTTATTCCACGTTTCAACTTCAAGATAGGGGTCAATACATGAAAGCGCAGAAAGATGGGCAGCTCGATTATTAACTGCTTCTTCGCTTACATCAACATTTCCAGTAACTTTAAAGAGCTGACAGGTAAATTCAGATGCTGGTGACCATGGATCAAATCCAGTCGAGAGCTCAGGACTTTTATAGAGAAACATATGTTCAAAAACAAAATAATAATCGCGTTTACCCTTTCCATCGCTTCCCGTATATTCGTGTGAAACAGCAACAATAGATACTTTAGGAACGAGGAATTGATTTCCTCCTGGATGACTCTCTTCAGCAGTATCTTCTTCAACTGCCTCAGCTACTTCCTCTGGTGCATCTTCTTCAAGGTTCTCCGAGCCATCAG
>CAZRKD010000144.1:0-4708 GCA_964600515.1 uncultured bacterium | reverse complement strand
TTGGATCATTGCCGGGTGGGACAGTATCGCTGTCTCGGATGGGTCCCTTTGGGCTATGTATCCTCACTTCGCCTCCACCGCTGTTTGCCGCCATTTGCTTCGCTGCTTTCTCCGCTTCGGCCTGCGTATCATAGTAACCGGCGACTCGGTCAGTCTTTTCCCGCTTCGCACGCCAGTCGCCTGATTCCTTATCTTTTGAAACGTGGTAATTGGCCATACTCTCCTCCCTTTTAATCCTCAATAAAATTATATTTTTCCCTTGACTCTATACTACAGAGTGGATTATAATCGAAAATAAATCGAAAGTCAAGTGTTTAGAAAATGAATCGAAAATAAAATTTTCTCCATGATCACCAAGCGTCAAAAGCAAGTCTTAGATTTCGTAAAAAAATACATCGACAGACACCACTATGCCCCCTCCCTAGAAGAAATAAAAAAACATCTCAAGCTGTCCTCGGTTTCAACTGCACACTATCACATCCAATGCCTCCGAGAAATAGGTTATCTCCAAAAAGAAGATAATCAGCCGCGCTCTCTCGATGTATATACCGAACAGAGACTGATCCAAATACCTATTCTTGGATCCATAGCAGCAGGCCAGCCTATTGAAGCCATCGAATACAAAGAAAATATTGCCGTTCCTCAGTATAAATTAAAAAGTGACCAATACCATTTTGCATTACGGGTCAATGGGGAAAGCATGCTTGATGAAAATATAAATGACAGAGACATCGTTGTAGTAAAAAGCCAATCAACAGCTGAAAACGGTCAAAAAGTAGTAGCTCTAATGAATAATAATGAAGTTACTCTAAAAAAGATATATAAAGACAGATCGGGGGTTCGTCTTGAGCCCGCAAATTCTAAATTTAAACCGATATTTGTTCCATATAAGAATATTCAAATACAAGGAGTGGTTGTAGATATAATCAAAACACCCCAGCAATCAGAAGCTCAAGTAGAAATTAAAACACAAAAGGATATTCCACAAAAACATGATCACTCGTCAATACAACAAATCCCTTCAAATGTAATTATTAAAGGCGAAGCTATTGAAAATATGAAAAAACTACCATCAGCTTCTATAGACCTAATAATAGCTGATCCTCCATACAATTTATCTAAAGGTAACAATTGGTCATGGAATGGCACAATTAAGCTTCCGGGCTTTGGTGGAGCTTGGAATAAAGTTCTTGAATCTTGGGATAATATGCCTCTGTCAGAATATTTTACCTTTACATTTTCATGGCTATCTGAGGCAAAAAGGATTTTAAAACCTACCGGTTCAATGTGGATTTTTGGGACTTATCACAACATTGGCATCATAAATACTATTTTACAAATATTATCAATTGAAATTATTAACGAAGTGATCTGGTATAAAAGAAATTCATTTCCTAACCTGTCCGGGAGAAGATTAACGGCGAGCCATGAAACTTTGTTATGGACACATGCCGGTGAAAAAAGTAGGAAGTATTATTTTGACTACAAATATTCGAAGAATTTCTCAGATCCATCCGATACTCTTAAATTCAAAGATAAACAGATGCGAACTATTTGGGATATTCCTAATAATAAATACCCAGAAGAATTAAAATTTGGTCGACATCCAACTCAGAAACCCCTTAGAGTTTGTACAAGAATTATCTCTTTATCTTCAAAGCCAGATAACATAGTGCTTGCTCCCTTTGCAGGTGCTGGTTCTGAGTGTGTGGCTGCTAAATCATTAGGTAGACGGTATATAGGCTTTGAAATTAATGATGAGTATGTGGAAATTGCTGAAAAACGTCTAAAAAATGGGAAATATCAAGTAGCTGATTAATAATGAAAGCACCCTCACCCTTAATAAAATGGTCAGGCAGCAAAAGATCTCAGGCCCAGGAAATTGTGTCATATTTCCCTAAAGAAATAGAGACATACTTTGAGCCATTTCTGGGTGGTGGCTCTATTCTGGGTACTCTTTCCCCTTCAAGAGCGATTTGCGGTGATATTAATGCACCTTTAATTGAAATATGGAATCTTACAAAAACAAATCCAAAATTCTTAAGCAAAGAATACGAGAAAAGATGGTTGAAGCTTCAGCAAGAAGGATATTTATATTTTTATAAAATGAGAGAATTTTTTAACAAAAAACAGAGTCCTATTGATTTATTATTTATAACGCGGACGTGCGTAAATGGTTTAATTCGTTTTAATAAAAATGGCGATTTCAATAATTCTTTTCATCACTCTAGAAAAGGTATTCAGCCATCAAAATTTAAAGAAATAATTTATACGTGGTCAAAGATTATAAGCAATTATAAGTTTTTGGCTAAAGATTATAGGGAGCTGACCGAGTGCGCAAACAAGAGAGATTTTATTTACCTGGATCCACCATATTTTAATACTCGTGGAAGGTATTTTGGGGGGATCGATTTTGAGAGATTTTTTAATTATCTGGAAGGATTAAACAAACGCGGTATCAAATTTGCTCTTTCTTTTGATGGAAAACGTGGGAATAAATCATTTATAGCTAAAATACCTAAAAACATATACAAACGGCACCTATTACTCCACTCTGGTAACGCCTCGTTTAATAAATTACAAAACAATAAAATCGAATCTGTTTACGAATCCCTGTATCTTAATTTCTAACTAACCTTATATCCCATAAATTGCTATGTTTTTCTCCGATTCTTTTTATAATTGGCATCAGACATTCTCCGTTTTCATTTGCTAAAACATGAATAATAACTTTGTTCGACTCAGGTAAGAATTCCACGCCAAAAACGACATCCACTCTTGCCTTTTCTAGTGTAGCAAACATATCTTTCTGATCGGTTATACGAAAAGCTGCTCCTGATATTATCTTTCTTTTTAGTCTCACCTTCGTCTGAAGCGGACTCCATTCATCCCCTGTTGGACCCTTGATAGCTACGGGTTGATGCTTTATTAACATACCGACGTATTTCTTCAACCGTAGTCCTATACCGTCTTCTAAAGCGGATATGGTATCTTTTGATTCTATTGAAAGTAAAATATCCTGCCTCTTAAACTGTATCAAATGATCAGGTCTTTTTGTGTTTTTTTCTGATACTCTGGGTAACGAAGTCCATTTATACTGGCACTTGTCATCAAAGTCTATCATACAAATTCCGCTCCAATCTCCACCTGGCGGATTACACAATCCTTCATAAACACCGTGTTCAATCGCATCAGAAAAAAGGCAGTGTATTACTGAATCAACGTCATGTTCTCCAAAAATAGGCTGCGAATTAGCAACTGGCAATAAATAATTTTTCTTAGTTTCAACTGGTTGAATTAAAACTCGCCCTATATTTTGCATTTTCTTGTTGGTGGGTGAATCTACTAATACAGCATCGCTTAAACCCAAAATGGCTTCCCATAAGCCATTAATTTTAGATAGTTCCCATAAATTTTCCTTAAATTTTCGCCAAGTCAACGGTTTTGCTGGTCCATAAACAATTGTTAAAAGATCGATATCCTGTCTACCAAAAATCATTCGGGCAAGTGGTACTAGACCGCGGTCAGGTCGGGAATCGTCACCTCTTGGTTTAAATCCGGCTATCCACACGCAAACTAATGGTTTTTCACCTCTTGATATCCACTGTAGAAATTCTTTGTCAATACGTTTTCTATAGAGCTCTTGAAGCTTTTCGCCGTATTTTTTTCTTTCTTTTGAAGGAATAAGACAAAAAGGCATATCTGTTGAACCAACAGCAACAGCACCAATTTTTTTTGTTACCTTCAATAAGGCAGAAAAGGTTCTTGTGATTGTCTTAAGACCAATCTTTTTATGCCACGACATTCCTTTTACTATTAACCACTCTGCCTTTTCTCCCCCTGTCTCTTTTTTGTAAAGAATATCCCAATCGTTTTCGGATAAGCAATCATTACGTTTTCTGATACCTGCCAAAATACCTATAATTCCCATTGCATATTTCTTCAATTGCACCAGTGCTTCTTCAGCATTGTTATCTTGCAATATCTCTCTAATCAAAATTATCGCCTCTTTTAAACCAAAGTATTTCTCAAATTTCTGCTTCAGGGCATTAGATAGAGATGCGCTTCCCATAAAAACAGGAATAGCTATTGTTTTCTCAACTTCTCCTAAAGCCAAATATGAAAATGGCACAAGAGGATTAGGAAATCTGGATGCCTTTATTTGTCTCTTTGAGTTTAATTCAACACCCCCTATTTCAGCAAAATATAAGTAAGGTATTTTTGCGTAAGCAGACGCCAATGCTCGCCCACATCTTTGCCATGCGTTATTACCAGCCGGCAGTGCGCCACAAAATTCTAAGGACAATATTGGCAGCTCATATAATCTACCGTCTTTCTCCAGTACTCTGTTAACGATAGCATCAGTAGCCTCACGTAAAATTGCACCATTATCACCTAAATATTGTTTTAAATTTATTCCCCAGCGATCATAACCAGGGAAAAGTTTTATCTCGAATATCTGCATATTTTTCGTAACTTTATACACTGGTGCATATGCCGCTTCACCCAAAAAAATAACATCCTTTTCTTGTACCTCAAGTGCACAAACCAAAAGCTTTAAAGCTCTTTCACACTCCAGGATATTATCGCCATGAATTCTTAATCTTTGTATTGTTGAAGTTTGGCTCATAGCTTCCTTCACGGGATCTGAAGCCGGAGCCTCTCCAAGTTCTCCCGGGCCGGTTGAAACTGCGGATGGCTTTTCACA
>CAZRKD010000143.1:0-4735 GCA_964600515.1 uncultured bacterium | reverse complement strand
TTTCAAACGAAATGCCTTTCTTCTTAAAAATTTTTAAAATTGTGAAGTAACGTGATCTGTCTTGCAAGGGCAAGTAAATCAAATCAAGGTGAGTCAACTAGAGGAACTTCCCCTCTAGCCGCTCTCCGAACTGCACGTGACAGTCTCCCGTCATACAGCTCTCCTCATTCCATCAGCCAGTAAAGTTCCAAGTATACTCCAGTGTGCGAATATTCCCGTTTTTACACGAGCTGTCCTACCTAAAGCATGCATCGTGTGCTAATTTATTGGGACGATACCCATAAGAGTCCCGTGTCATTCCGGTGAAGCAGCCTAACAAGAAGACTCAATTGAGGTTACTTTAATCGCCAAATAAATATCGATCGTGGATTTGAAAAATAACTTGCATCTGCACGTGACTTTGATATCATACTTAACAACTATGGTGATTAAAGTGCTAAATTATGATGCAAAAACCAAAACCTATAGAACTCAGTTTTAAAGATCGAGAAGGGTTACTTGAACGCTTAAAACAAAGCAATATGCCGGCAAAGGATACGGAACTTTTGACTGGGCTGATAGAGTTTAATTTGTGGTTACAGTGTAGCCTAGAAGAAAAGAAAATTAGTATTAACAAACTTCAAAAGATGTTTGGACACACTAGTGAAAAGCGTGACAAAAAAAACCGTCAAGAGACTTCTGGTAAAGAAGAGAATAAGAATGAAGACGAATCGGCATCCAACGATAATGATACCGCTGAAAATTCATCTGATAGTGCCGCGGATGAGAGCGCTAATACCTCCCCAGAATCTACGCCAGAACAAACAAGCAATATACGTAAGTATGTTCCCAATACAGGCAGATTGGGACACGAAGCATACACAAACGCTGAGATAATCTTCTTGAGTGCGTCCTGTAAACCGGGCGATCCGTGTTCTGATCCTCATTGTAAAGGTCGCTTAAAAATGGTTGCGCCTGGAAATATTATTAAAGTAGTAGGCCAAAGTCTTGCCAAAGCAAATAAATATGTCATTCAAACGCTACGGTGCAATTTATGCGAAAGATATACGAAGGCAAAACTACCAGATAACGTTTGCAGTGAAAAATATGATCCGGCATTTAAGGCGCAGTTATGTATCCATAAGTATTTTTTAGGCGTTCCCAATTATCGTTTAGAAGTTTATCAGGAAATGATGGGGGTTCCGTTACCCGATAGTACGCAGATTGATAAAATCGAAGAGGTTGCTAATGCTGGCCATTCTGCTTTTAAATATTTGGAAAAATTAGCCGCCAATGGGCATTTAATACATGGCGATGATACGAGTGTGCGAATAAGATCTGTTATTAAAGAGAATAAGGGCTTCTTAGATCAAAAAGCACGTAAAGGCACCTTTACTACGGGCATCATCTCTTTTAATGGAGAACACAAGATACATTTATTTTACAGTGGCAGAAAACATTGTGGTGAAAACATGTTAGCTTTATTAGAGAAGCGCGACCCGAGTTTGCCTGACGTGAAGTATATGTGCGATGCTCTAGGCAGCAATATGCCTGCCAGCCTAAAGGCAATTTTTATTAATTGCTTAATTCACGGCAGAAGAAACTTTGTGGATATTGAAAAATTCTATCCAGAAGCATGTGTTGTCGTCATTGATGTTATAGCGAAGATTTATGCGAATGAAGCAGCGGTTCGCAAAGAAAACTTAAATGATGTAGAGCGACTAGAATATCATAAAAAACACAGTGCGAAGCCAATGGAAGATTTACTGATACGCCTAAAACAGCAATTAGACGAACATATCGTTGAAAGCAATAGTCCATTGGGTAAAGCTTATCGTTATATGATCAAGCATTGGCACAGGTTAACACAATTTTTGCGTATAGCCGGAGCGCCGTTAGATAACAACACCATGGAACAAGCACTAAAAATACCGATTCGGGTACGCAAAAATTCCTATTTTTACGCAACGGAACACGGTGCGTATATTGGGAGTTTATTGCAATCTTTAATATGTACCTGTATAGCGGCTAAGCAAAATCCGGTACATTACTTAACCGCATTACAAGAGCATAAATCAGCGGTTCGTCTGAGTCCCTGTGCTTGGATGCCATGGAATTACAAAGAAACCTTGATGGCCATATCTGCGACAGCACAACCGAGTTTTGCTCAAGCAGCCTGAAACACTTGGCTGGCATCCTCAGAATGTTTACGCCAGGGAAGCGGAGTATGCATAAATCGGGGGTCGCCTTGGCTGAGTAAAACCTGTAAAGCGGCTGCTTGAACTTGCAATATGGGTTCCCTATCGGTTGGCCACCAAGCCAGTTTTCCTTTACTAAAGCGTTTCATTGCTAGCCAAAAGCCATTGCTATCATACATCAGCAATTTAACAGCAGTACGGCTGCGGTTACTAAAAATAAACACTATACCAGAAAATGGATCGGCGGCTAATTTAGTTTTGCATAGTGCCATTAATCGATCAATGCCCGATCTAAAATCCACGGGCTCGACAGCGAGTAGTAATTTTTGTTGTGAAGTTAGTTGTAACATGATTGTGTTCCTCGCATAAATTGGTTTAATACGTGCAAAAGTGTTTGGTCGTTGAACTGCTCTATTGCTAAAACCACACCGTCAGATCTCTTAATTTCGATTTTATTAGCTGAAACACCCGTATTATGCGGCAGGCTTACAGAAGGTATATTTAGCTCGACAAAATTAACGGGGGGTTTTATGGGTAAAGTGGTGGAATTTAAAGCTAATTGTTGTTTACGTTTAGCAGATACTTGGCCACCGCTTAATCGCAAATCCCGAACCACCTTGCTAATAGGATAATGCTCTAACAGCTTTAGGGTTTTATCCCATAAATCGTCAGGAATTTTAGTTTTCTTAATTCTCGAGGCACGCCATGCTTTAAAATCACGCTGTACAGAATCGATAGTTAATTGAGTCATCATATGCTCCCAAATGTTGAATTACATTGGGATAGATTAATTTGGCCATGAAATTTGTTCTAGGCTGCCTCACCGGGATGACACATAATTTTAATGATTAATTATATCATGAACAGGAAACCAAGGAAAACTATAAATCATAAATTGTTGAGAACACATCAATTGTCCGCCTTTCGTAACACATGAATTGTCCGGTCTAGGGTTATGTATATCCCCATAAAAGGAGTACATGACCATGGAGATGGCCAAAGTGTTAAGAGAGGTACGATTTATGCGATTTGAAGAAGTATACGGAAGGAGATCAGGTGGACGACTAACGATGTCTGAGGCAGCAGACATATTGGGTGTAGACGAACGCACCTTCAGGCGATGGAGTCGTCGGTATGAAGAACATGGCGCCGACGGATTGGTAGACGGGCGAATGGGCAGAGCCTCCCACAGACGCGCACCTGTTGATGAAGTTGCAAAAATGTTAGCGTTATTTGAAACGCATTATTTTGATTTTAATGTTAGACATTTCCATCAAAAATTGCAGACAAGACATGGTAGTACTCGTTCTTATGCTTGGGTAAAAAATAAACTTCAAGAGACTGGAAAAATACTTAAAGCAAAAAGCAGTGGCACACACCGCCGTAAGCGACCAAGAAAGCCACTACCAGGTATGATGTTGCACCAAGATGGTTCAACTCACGAATGGGTGCCAGGGGTTAAATGGGATTTAATTATTACATTTGATGACGCAACCAGTGAGCTCTACTCTGCGTTTTTTGTAGAACAAGAAGGCACCATGAGTACATTCATGGGTATTCAAGAAGTGATTGAAACGCATGGTTTATTCAGTTCATTATATGCAGATCGCGGATCACACTATTGGTTAACGCGAGAAGCCGATGGCAAAGTAGATAAACAGTGTCTTACGCAAGTGAATCGTGGATTAAAGCAATTGGGCATTGAATTAATACCTGCGTATTCGCCAGAAGCGCGAGGAAGATGTGAACGACAATTTGGCACATTACAGGGCCGTTGGCCACAAGAATTGCGTTTGGCAGGAATAACCGAAATAACTGCCGCGAATCTTTTTCTTAAAGAAGTTTTGGTGCCCGCTTTCAATCGCGAATTTACAGTTAAAAGCGAAGAGGAAGGAAGTGCTTTTACACCCTGGATAGGTGGCAGCGAACAACTTGGCGACATTCTCTCTGTGCAGGAGAAACGTGTCGTAGGTAAAGATAATACAGTACACTATGACAATAAGATCTTACAAATACCCAAGGACAAGTACCGCTACCACTATGTTAAGGCTACAGTAAGGGTCCATGAATATCCAGATGGTAGTTTAGCGGTTTTTCATGGACCCCGATGTCTAGCTCGCTATGATGAAACAGGAGGATTGCTAGCATCAGGTAAAAATAGGCTGTCTGCTAACGCGCCTGCACCTCTTATCGCTAGTAGCAACCGTTGTTAGAGGCTTGTTGTCTCCTCAACCTACGGCTGAGGAGATTGACTTTTGACTAAGTGTGAAGGAGTATGTGAAAGTTAACCAAACCGGACAAATGATGTATTACAAAGACCGGACATCTGTATGTATTCTTAACAGAAAAGCTTGATTAGATGAATAATTTTTATTTTATTATTGCATCTGCACAATAAAGATAATGGTTCAGAAGACTATGAAACACCCTGGTAAATACACTGAATAAATACACCAAGCCTCATTAAGGAAGGCCAGAATTACGTGCTATTATATTAGAGATTGACCTATCATTAATTAATCTATTTTTATATGAAACTAATTAAAAAACTAATGGTC
>CAZRKD010000142.1:1665-4854 GCA_964600515.1 uncultured bacterium | reverse complement strand
CCGCTCATGTTCTCTATAAAAATATTGATAGAGAATATCCCGCTACGATTTCAAAAAAAATTATTCACGATTTACTGAGAAACGAACTTGGTTTTCATGGAGTCGTTATTACTGATGCGCTTGAAATGAAAGGCATTGCAGAAAGATATTGCATTGAAGAAATAATTACATTATGTATAGCTGCTGACACAGATATATTTCTCTTTAGTAAAAGTGATGAAACGTATGAGAAAGCCTTTGGAATGCTCTTGAAGCTCTATGAGAAAAATAGAACATCAATAGAACGTTCTGGCATTCGAATCTTAAAACTTAAAGAAGAATATTTATAATTACGCTATTATTTTTTTCGACGATTTCGAGTGAAGTTCCTTCTTTAATTTTCCCTTCGATAATTTGTGAAGCAATAGGATTATAGATCTCTCGCTCAATGAGGCGTTTTAATGGCCGTGCTCCATAGGTTACATGATAGCCATGCTCTGCAAGATAATCAAGAGCCGATTCGTCTATACGTAAGGCAATTGATTTTTCGGAAAGTCGCTTTCGTAACTCTTCTAGTTCGAGATTCACAATATGTTTTACGTGTTCTTTTGTGAGCTTATTAAAGATGACGATATCATCTATTCTATTTAAGAATTCTGGCCTAAAATATGCATGTAAAATACTCTCAAGCTTTTGTTCAATATCCTGAAGAGTAGAATGTGTTTCAAAGAGCTCAGTTCCTAAATTTGATGTCATAATAATCACCGCATTTTTAAAATCAACGCGCCTGCCTTTTCCATCAGTAAGATGGCCCTCATCTAAAATTTGTAAAAAAATATTAAATACATCAGGATGTGCCTTTTCAATTTCATCAAAAAGAATTACTGAATAGGGCTTGCGGCGAATTTTTTCGGTGAGTTGTCCTCCTTCTTCATACCCAACATATCCTGGAGGAGCACCAATAAGTCGTGCTACTGAATGCTTTTCCATATATTCAGACATATCAATACGAATGAGTGCCTCGGTACTATCGAATAAAAATTTCGCAAGATTTTTTGCTAAATGAGTTTTCCCTACGCCTGTTGGCCCAATAAATAGAAATGAGCCGATAGGCTTTTTCGGGTCTTTTAAGTCAGCTCGAGCACGTTTAATTGCATGTGAAACTCGAGCGATTGCGTTGGGTTGGCCAATAACTGCTTTTTGTAAATTTTCGGAAATCGTTAAAAGTTTTTTTGTTTCGCTTTCAAGCATTTTAGAAATTGGAATTCCTGTCCATTTTGAGACAATTTGTGCAATGTCTTCATCGCGTACTTCTTCAGATAAAAAACCTCCATTTTTTTGAATTGCAGAAAGCGCTCGATTTTCGGATTCAATAATTTTTTGTAATTCCGGAAGTTTACCAAATTTAATTTCGGCTGCTCGATTAAGATCTCCGCTATTTTCCGCACGCTCCATTTCACGGGTAAATCGTTCAATATCTTTTTTAATATCGGCTAATTTTTTAATATGTTTTTTTTCGTTTTCCCATTGGGCAAGATCACTCCTCAGTTTTCCTCGTAAGTCCTCAATTTCCAATTCGATTTTTTTGACTTTGTTACGAGACTCTTCGCTTTTCTCTCTTTTAATTCCGGCTCGTTCAATTTCAAGTGCTTTTACTTTTCTCTGAATCTCGTCAATAGGGCCGGGAAGGCTATCGATTTCAATGCGAAGTTTTGATGCTGCCTCATCAATGAGATCAATTGCCTTGTCAGGTAAAAAGCGATCGTGAATATAGCGATGTGAAAGAGTCGCCGCAGCAATGAGAGCCTCATCTTGAATTTTTATTCCATGATGGACTTCGTAGCGTTCTTTTAAACCTCGCAATATTGCAATGGTTTCAAAAACACCTGGCTCAGCAACAATAATTGGCTGAAAACGGCGCTCGAGCGCAGGATCTTTTTCAATGTAATTTCGATATTCAGTAAGTGTTGTTGCACCAATACAATGTAATTCGCCGCGAGCAAGAAGGGGCTTAAGCATGTTTGATGCATCGATTGCACCCTCGGCAGCTCCAGCTCCAACAAGAGTATGAAGCTCATCAATAAAAAGGATTATCTTGCCGTTACTCGTCGTAATTTCTTTTAACACTGCTTTTAAGCGTTCTTCAAATTCACCTCGAAACTTTGCACCTGCTAAAAGTGCACCTAAATCAAGCGAGATAATTTGTTTGTCTTTGAGCGATTCCGGCACATCATTATTTACGATACGAATTGCAATTCCTTCAGCAATTGCAGTTTTCCCAACGCCTGGTTCTCCTACAAGCGCAGGATTATTTTTCGTACGACGTGAAAGAACCTGCATAACACGTCTTATCTCTTCATCGCGGCCAATTACGGGATCAAGCTTCATCTTCCGTGCAAGTTCCGTTAAATCCTTACAATATTTTTCAAGTGGCTTCTCATTACTTTCCGGATTTTGATAATAATATTTTGGTTCGCCGTTCATGCTTTTTACATAATTCATTTTTGATGATTGTCAATAATTGACAGATATTATGAGATAATACTATAGATATTGGTCATGAAAAGGGTATATACGCTATGGAGCATATTTTTAATGCTTTGTATATCCTCTAATCAAAATAAGGTATATTCTGAAGAGTGTGGACGAATATATACTTTTGATCAAACAAAGAGGAAACCTAAAAGTGGTGTTAGAAAGGAGCGACTTTCATTTGGTGATGATACCAGAAAGATTATTCCAATAGATAGAAATAATATTGTATCCGAAAAAGTAATAAACTTAGATCGCATTAATGATACTATTTTTCGCCTGAGCCAAAATTTTCCTCCTCATAGATACACTGATCAATCTCATAGTAAAACAATAATGTATGATCTCATAAAAGCTTTTACAATGAATATAAATACCTACAAACATTACTCACCAGAGATACCATATTTTATTATTAGTTTCTTTAGTTTTGAAATGAAAGAAAACAATATTTTTCCCTCATACTGGGATTATATTATTGCATATCATTTAGTTGTTTATAAGAAAGAACTTGAGGAAGCAGGACATATTGTAAAGGAATTACTTTCAGATAAGACAGTATGGTTTAATAAAACTATACGTAACTTAGAAGTGGGAGAAGAAGAGCTTCTTCTTATCTCTTCACGTATCCATACAGTATTACAAGAAATCGCGAATAATAATCTAAAACAAGCAAAT
>CAZRKD010000142.1:0-1565 GCA_964600515.1 uncultured bacterium | reverse complement strand
TATAAAACGTGCCACGCTACTCGCGTACAAAAAGGAACAGTCACATTTCATTGATATTATACGTTCAAAGTAGTTTCGTAATCAGTCATTGCCTTCAATTGTCTGATTGAGAACCTGAATCTATACCTCGCTAATGAATTGCGTACTTGAGCTACATCATTTTCCACTAAAGACTTTTGCAGTATTTGTATCCATTGTTCGTGACCATCAATACCTTGATTAAAGAAATTTTTGGTAATTGGATCAGGGTAAATGGGGATACCATCATTCCATAAGCTGAGATAGAAGCCGAGGCTTGAATATCGATATTTCATGTAGTTTGATGTAATTCCTGCTCGTACGGGGTTTTGATATATGTAGCGTATGACATTTATGAGATGACTTTCTTTTGTGATGATTGATGGACAATACCTATTCCCAAAAACATGGTTGATACGTTTATTTTTGTGATTTAAAAACTTTGCAAGATTCGTTAAACAATAGGACATTGCTACTCCAAAATCATCATTTTGTGGTGTAACAAGCAAATGAATATGGTTGGACATGATCACAAAGTGATGGATTCTTACATTAAAATAATACGGTAATGATGCTAACCATGAGATAATTCCATCGTAGTTGCGAGAAAGATTAAGGAGAAAATCTTTATTGTTACAGCGAATGGTAACATGGGTACACGTATCTCTTGTTGGCGTTGGTCTTCGTGGCATAAGCATAGTATAAAGCAATTGATATGCCAATTATAAGTACCAAGAATCATTGGATTATAAATTTTATCTTCATTGAGGAAGTGATTTAAAGTATACAAAATGTATTGTATATTAAACGATATGACTGTACCGAAATTTACGCGAGTAGCGTGGCACGTTATGCTTTCTCCGCAATCGACTTGGCTTGGAGGAAGAGCAATAAATAATCTCGTCCACCGGCTTTGGAGTCGGTGCCAGACATATTGAATCCACCAAAGGGATGAACGCCGACAAGAGCGCCGGTGCATTTGCGATTTAAGTAAAGATTTCCAACATGAAATTCCTCTCTCGCTTTATCGAGATTTTTTCGATTACTGGAATACACGGCGCCGGTTAAACCGTACTCTGTATTATTAGCAATTACTAATGCTTCATCAAATGTTCGTGCTTTGAGACAGGTGAGGACGGGACCGAATATTTCTTCTTGTGCAATACGAGCCTTTGGATCAACGTCTTTAATAATTGTAGGTTCAATAAAATAGCCAATTGTATCGATTTTCTTTCCGCCATAAATAAGCATTCCTTCTTTTTTCCCAACTTCAATATAATTGAGAATCGAATTATATGCTTGCTTTGAACTTACCGGACCCATCGAAGGATTTTTGTATGCTTCATCAATAGTTAATTGTTTTGTTTTTTTGAGAAGTGCCTCAGTGAATATTTCATAAATCGATTCATGAATTACTACACGCGAACAGGCACTACACTTTTGGCCCGAATAACCAAACGCTGATGCGACAACTCCATCGACTGCACTCGTAAAATCACATTCATTATCAATCACAATCGTATCTTTTCCGCCCATTTCAACGATGA
>CAZRKD010000141.1:3263-4885 GCA_964600515.1 uncultured bacterium | reverse complement strand
TTGACGATTCCTGCTTTTCCCGCTGGGCTATCAGGGACAACATCGCCAACTAAAGCACCTTCCTGAGACGACAACTTAAATGATTTACGAATATCTTCGGTAATTTCTTGAATGCCAACCCCAAGAAAACCACGGGTAACACTGCCCTTTTCTCGTAAGGCTTTCAAAACATCTTTGGCAAGATTGACAGGAATTGCAAAACCAATGCCAGAGGCAGCAGCAACAATAGCAGTATTTATACCAATAACCTGACCATCGGTATTAAAGAGTGGGCCTCCTGAATTTCCTGGATTAATTGATGTATCGGTTTGGAGAAAATTTTCATAATTGGCAACACCGATTTCGCGACCTTTAGCACTAATAATCCCAGAAGTAACAGTATGTCCCAGACCAAAGGGATTACCAATAGCAAGTACCCAATCACCGACGCGAACTTTATCAGAGTCGCCAAAATAGGCTGAAGGTAAATCTTTTGCATTGATTTTAATAAGCGCTAAATCCGTTTCTTTATCTTTTCCAATAACTTTTGCATCAAATTTTTTTTCATCATTTAATATAACTTTTATTTCTGTCGCACGATCAACAACATGATTATTGGTGATAATATACCCATCACTACTCATAATGAACCCAGAGCCAAGGGCATCGATTCGTTGGGTAAACTCTTTTGGTTGCCCACCTGGCTGTCCACCTCCAAAAAAATTATCAAATAAATCATCACCAAAAAAATCATGGAATGGATTTTGTCTATTACGACCGCCTGGATTTCCAGGATTTCCAAAAAAATAATAAAATGGATTATAACCTTTTCTAATCTCTGTTGTACTAATATTTACTACTGAAGGATTAAGTTTTTCTGCCAAGTCTGCAAAATTGGGAACACGAACCTCTTCTTTTATAGCAATATCAGGCTTACCTTCTTGCCAAAAATTGTTTTTCTCTTTAGCACATACAAGGGAAAAGCTCAGGATAAGAGAAATAAATACAATACGAAGAACTAATTTTTGATAATACATACGCACCTCCAATGTTTTATGGAATTGTTCTATGAAAGCTTATTATATTTGTATTCTTGTCTAAAAAATCTGTCAAGAGCGTGCCTACTTATTGTTTTTTCGTGAAAACTTCACCAATATCCATATAATGCCAATGACAAGCATAAAACATCCAGTCCATACAATGGGAATTCCTGGATTATAGCCAACACTTAAAATCGTATAATATTTTTCTTGAAAGTCATTGACGCTAAAACAAAGTCCTTCTTTCGCTCGAAACTCACAATCAAAATCGGGATAATTCTTAAACAACGTGAATTGGCCTTGCTCCTTTCCATCTTTTACGAGAGCGACCTGAATATTCTCACCCATATTTTGCAATTGTGTATTCGTCCCGAGCGCATGAAGCTGATACACAGATCCCCGTATTGTTACGGTAATCTGCGAATCGTGATTAAGCATTACTTTTTGTTCAAACTGTGGATCTTCTTTTTGTTTTATGGTAAGAACAATATCGCCCTCTGGAGCTTTTTCATATCCCGATTGATAAAAATAAATGCCTTGATGTATGAGTGGATCATTAACTTCGATAACCCGATCCTGAACGATCTGTCCTTCCTCAATGAC
>CAZRKD010000141.1:0-3253 GCA_964600515.1 uncultured bacterium | reverse complement strand
TCTTTTGGTCGTGTCGTATTTCCATAATATTCAATATTAAAATCATCACATTTAATTTGAAATGAAAGAGGTAGGATACTGTTATTCTGGAGCATGATACTCCCCTTTGTTTGTCCTTCGAGAAGAATAAGATTTCCTTCAAAGCCTCCCTTCAAATTGATAATTGCACCAATAAGAATCAAAATAATAGAAAGATGCGTAACATACACGCCAAAATGATGAGCGCGAACTACCTCAATAATAATCTGCCACAAGCTGAGATCTCGAAGTGATGAAACATTTCTTTTTATTTTCATCCGCGGTATTGTTTTTTTCTTAACATGCTCAATCGTACAAAAAATAATACTTAAGACGACGAGTAAGAGAAGAGAAATAAACCATGCTGAATGATAGACATCAAATAAACCGATTGCATCCATAATCTCTATAGCGACTCTCGGAAGATTATCTTTATATCGTTCAAACGGCGTTATTTGTTCGAGTGGCTTTTGAAGAAGCAGTGTTCCAACAATAGAAGCAAGCGTTATAGTAATAAGTAAGACCACAAAAAATTTCAGTGACCCAACAAGTATATAAAGATCTTTAAGGTTTTTTTGTATTTTTCCCATGAGCTATTTTACTCCATTTTGTCATATAATTAAATAATTCAAGTGAAAGTGATCGATCACCTCCATGACACCGCATACAGAGCTCTTTTGTGTTCGTAATCTTCATTCGTGATTCATCTATAAGTCCTTTATCTTTGAGCGTATGTGCCCGCACATGATTTTCACCCATGCCATGACAAGCCTCACATTCGACATTTTCAATCTTAAATCCCGCTAAATGTTCGGCCCCATCGGTTGTATGACATGAAAGACAATAGTATTTCTTTTTATCATGCGGCCCAAGGCTCTCAAACGATTGAGCGTGTTTGGATATCTTCCATATCGCATATTCTTCTTTGTGGCAATGAAAACATGCTGATGAGCCACTATATTTTGATTGTGATATATCGTAGGGAACCAAACAAAAAAGAATAGAATAAAAAATTAGAAACATTCGAAACATATGGGGATGGATTCAATCATAGACAGACAGGCTTTTCAAATGAAAATCATTGGACTAAAATTGTCTTTTCTAAATTTTCCGATAATCCCTTTGCATCGGTTGCAGTAAACAAAATAGTTATGGCCCCTGTATTGTTTATTGTAAAAAGATTACAATCTGATTGGCGAAGCTCCCCATTTACTTTCCATTCGCAACTCAATGCATCTCCTTCTTCATCGCTCATGAGAACGCCTATAGCTGATCTGACTGAAATAACTGGGAACCATGGATGTTCAGGGTCTTCGAAAATATCAGGTTTATGATTGTACGAAGATGTAATTGATACATTGCCCTTTTGCAGAAAATCGCCATTGTTACTTTCGTTTGTCGAAGAACTGCCTGAATCTCCAGATTTTCCATCAGATGTTTCATTACTTGATCCAGTTTCAGAATCTGCTTCAATTCCTGATTCTGAAACCCCACGATTTTCGGTTCCAAGCTCTATTTCAGCTGAGCCGCAGGAAAGAATAAAAAAAATGGATACTATAATTGCTAAAGTACATAACTTCATCATAAATTTATTTATACGTCTCTTTAAAGACTTCGAATAATGTAGATTCTTCATCTTTTGAGAGTTTCTTTCCCTTAAAGAGAAGCCCTGTATAGAGTTTAGAATCAGAGTAAATAATGAAGTTAAATGGTCCATTTCCAGTAAACGAGGCTGGATAAATATTTACTTGATCATCAGTAATGGTTTTTTCACTTACTTTGTTTGGATTCGCAAGACTCATTGCTTTACAATGTATAGATCTCTTACTAAGAGTATTTAGCTTATTGAGATAACTGCATATAAACCCTATTGTATCGTTCTTAATTTCTTTTGCATCTATATATAATTGGTAAGGATCGCCTTCAGTGTAATTTATTCTAAAATACAATTCATAACGATTTGCGGAAGGATATTTAAAATAATACAATTCAAAATTTGGTTTTCCCTCTATCTCGGTTTCTTTTGCTACGAGCATATATAAACAATAATTAGTATTACAATTCGATGGTAATTTTGTTACCATAGCAATAGAAAATGTTGCAGGAAAATCTAATTCTCCGTTCGTTTCACTTTCATCTTTCGATAAGTAAGAATAATTATTATTTACCGTAGAAATAAATGCATTATTGGATACAGTAATAGGAGGAGTATAAGCTATTAAATCATGTTTAGAGCCATCCGCAATATCATTTGCATAAATATAATCACCATTGAATTCATAAAATGCTCCAGCCCAGGCACTTGTTGGAACTGGAATTGAAGTTGAATTTCCGGCAAGGAATGAATGGAGGACAAATTTATCAGACATTGCTAAAGGAAACACATTAGAAGTAAATTGATTGCCTTTATATTTTCCTCGAGACGTGAAATTAAGTACAACGTCATTTTCTTTAAGATAGAGTTTAGTAATTTCAGGTATTATAACAGGCTCTCCTCGAACTACGGATGTTTGTATACTACCAATCTGTAAGTCATGAGATAAGTCAGTCCATGCATCTAAACTTGGATTAAATTGATCTTCAATATTAAAATTATACTCATCTCCCCCATAGAACCATTCGATTTCTTCGATTGGTTTAACGTATGCTTTTTCTTCTGAGCTCAATTCAACTTCATTGGATGGAGGAATAACATCGGAAATTACAATTGTCGGACTGATAATTGAAAGCGTAAGAGAGCCAGGTCCACAGGAAATTGTGTTCGATAACTTAACATACACAAAAAATCGTTGTTCGCCAGAAAGGCCTGTTGTAGGAAGCGTTATTGATTTCGCATTTTGCCCATCGATTACCGCTTCATTCTGATACCAAATATACGTTGGCGTTCCTGAAACTTTTCCATGATTTGCAGTTAGATTTAAGCTATCACCTGAATATATTATTTCTGGGGATGCTGAAATAGTAATTGTCCTCAATGGTTCACATTCATTCGTATTGTTGATTTCATTGAGCGTAATTGTTACGGACGTTGTTTCATTTTTCTTAACTTCAACGCCTGCTACTGCACCAGTATAAATTACTTTTCCGTCTTTATCTTTTGCTTCAAGACTTATTCCATACATGCCGATAGGAATATTTTTAATTTCTAATTCACTCCCATCATAATAATTCGCTCCATCTTTGGTAACAAGAACATGAAAGCTTGTTATATCTTGAATTCGTGCGGCTTTAAAAA
>CAZRKD010000140.1:0-4917 GCA_964600515.1 uncultured bacterium | reverse complement strand
TCTATTGGAGAAGAATATCAAAAAGCATCGCTTATTATATCACGAAGTGGGTCTGGAATATTTGAAATGGCGGCTCATGGCAAATGTGCGATACTCATTCCATTTCCACATGCGGCCGACAATCATCAATATGAAAATGCACGATACTTTGTTGATGAGGGAGCAGCAGAACTTCTTAGTGAAAGTAAAGATGCCTCTAAAGAATTAGCACGGCTCATACGCTTTTATTTTGAACATCCGGAGGCACGGAGAGAAAAAGAAAAAAAATCAAAAGCCCTTGCCAGGCTTGATGGGGCACAAGTAGTTGTTGATACCTTGATTTCCTTAGCACCTAAGAAAGAGGTTTATATATGAAAAGAAAAAAGCTCATCATTATAAGTACTCTTCTTACATGTATTATTGCTTGTTTTGTAATCATGCAATTTAGAAAAGAGATCCGTCTTTCATTTATTCATAGATTATTACTTGTAACAAAAAATACTGTGCGCTTTATGAATAATTCTCCCTATGTGAGCCGCCGTGATATTGAACGAATAATTAGTCCTACACTTGGGAAAAACATTCTTGAAGTTGATACCGATGTACTTCAGAAAAAGATAGAAAAGAATAATTGGATTAAAAAAGCATCGATAGAAAAGATTTTTCCGAATCAGCTCCTGGTTTCTCTCCTTACATATGAGCCAATCGCAATAGTTCTTCTTGACCGATTATTTTATATAGATAAAAATTTCGCAATTTTTAAAAAGGTAACAAAAACGGATGATCATGATTTAATGTATATAACCGGATTAAAAGAAGCAAAAGATTTGGAGAATCAGACAATCAAAGAATGTGTGAATTTTTTAGATGAACATAAGCTTGGGATAGCTGAGCTCAATTTTGATGTAAAAGACGGGATAACGATCTATATGATGGATAGACGAGGCAAAGTATTTCTTGGCATTGATGATTATACAAAGAAGCTCGAGCATTTAGCGCACATTACGAGCGACTTACAAAAAAAAGATATTGGTTTTCACTATATTAATCTTTCTTCACTCACCCAGGGCATAGTGAAGAAGATTGAATTAGAGGAGGGGATATGAAGAAAAATAATGACGTTGTTGTGGGATTAGATATCGGCACAACAAAAGTCTCTGCAATTGTCGGCGAAATTACTCATGATGGCATTGATATTATTGGTGTGGGAAATCATCCTTCGGTGGGACTCCGTAAAGGAGTTGTCGTTAATATCGAAAGCACGATTAGTTCGATTATGAAGGCAATTGAAGAAGCCGAACTTATGGCGGGATGCGAGATTTCGTCAGTTTACGCAGGAATCGCCGGTGGGCATATTAAAGGATTCAATAGTCATGGTATTGTTGCAATTAATGGCAGAGAAGTAAAAGACACCGATGTCGGACGAGTCATTGATGCTGCAAAAGCCGTTGCAATTCCCCTTGATCGAGAAGTCATTCATATCTTGCCGCAAGAATATATTATTGATGAGCAAGATGGCATTAAAGAGCCTATTGGCATGAGTGGTGTTCGGCTCGAGGCAAAGGTTCATATTGTAACGGGTGCGGTAACGAGCGCGCAAAATATTATTAAATGCGCAAATCGCGGCGGTGTCAATGTTTCCGATATTGTTCTTGAACAGCTTGCAAGTGCCGAGGCAGTACTCAATCGCGATGAGAAAGAGCTCGGTGTTGCGGTCGTTGATATCGGAGGAGGCACAACTGATTTAGTTATCTATTCGCAAGGTAGTATTCGCCATACATCGGTTCTTGCAATTGGCGGGAGTAACCTCACTAATGATATTGCCGTGGGCCTGCGGACTCCTATTTCAGAAGGATCAAAGATTAAACAAATGTTTGGATGTGCATGCAGTGCGCTTGTATCACAGGATGAAACCATTGAAGTTCCCAGTGTTGGAGGACGAGCACCTCGGATTATTTCGAGAAAAATCTTATGCGAAATTATTGAACCCCGTGTAGAAGAGATGATGTCACTTATCTATAGAGAGATTGTTAAATCTGGGTATGAAGATGCTTTGTCTTCGGGTGTTGTTATTACGGGAGGTGCATCAATTATGGAAGGGATGCCCGAAGTTGCCGAAAAAATATTTGGTATGCCGGTGCGTCGAGGTGTTCCGCAAGGAATCGGTGGACTTGTCGATATTGTTGCAAGCCCTATTTATGCAACCGGTGTTGGGCTTGTTCTTTATGGAGCAAAGCAAGATCGCGGAAATAACAAATTTAAGATCCGCGAATCGAATGTGTATTATAAAGTTAAGAATCGTATGAAAGATTGGATTGAAGAATTTTTTTAGAGATATAAAGGTTTAAAAACTTACTCACCAAAGGAGGTTTTATGTTTGAATTCGATTCAGCAAAAGAAAATACGGCTAAAATTAGAGTCGTAGGAGTTGGAGGCGGTGGAGGTAATGCTGTTAACACCATGATCGAGCTTGGGCTCGACAATGTTGATTTTGTGAGTGCGAATACCGATATTCAGGCACTCGATAATTCACTGGCAAAACACAAAATCCAATTGGGTGCTCAGTTAACCAAGGGCCTTGGTGCAGGAGCAACACCAGAAATTGGTAAAAATGCTGCCTTAGAAGATCAAGGCAGAATTAAAGAGCTCGTTAAAGGCGCAGACATGGTTTTTGTCACTGCGGGAATGGGCGGTGGAACTGGAACCGGAGGTGCTCCTATTGTTGCTCGTATTGCAAAAGAAGAAGGGGCTCTTACTGTCGGTGTCGTGACAAAGCCATTTATCTTTGAAGGCAAAAAGCGAAAAAAACAAGCAGACTCCGGTATTGAGGAATTAAAAAAATCAGTCGATACCTTAATTGTTATTCCCAACCAGCGCTTACTTGGAATTGCCGGAGAGCATACGACGCTTAAAGATGCTTTTAGGACTGCTGATGAAGTATTGTATCAAGCAGTTAAGGGAATTTCAGATCTCATTACCATTCATGGGCTAGTCAATCTTGACTTTGCTGATGTGCGGACCATTATGACCGGACAAGGAATGGCACTGATGGGAACAGGGCTTGCAAGTGGAGAAAAACGATCACTCGAAGCTGCATCACGTGCAATCTCGAGCCCGCTTTTAGAGGATATTTCTATTGACGGGGCTAAGGGAATTCTTATAAATATCACGGGTAGCTCGAATTTAACCCTTCATGAGATTAATGAAGCTTCAATGCTCGTACAAGAAGCAGCTCATGAGGATGCAAATATAATTTTTGGTGCAGTTATTGACGAAGAAATGGGAGACACCATACGGGTAACCGTTATTGCAACTGGTTTTGTTGAAAAAGATAAAATTGAGCGAAAAGAACCAGTACGAGCTCCTGAAAGAATCGAGCGCATAACTCCACCGGTATCACAACCAAATGTAGGGACTCACGTTCATCATGAGAGAGAGTGGGATCAGGGAACAACCGTTCGGCCTCGCTATAATACGGTTGCAACAAATTGGCAGCCAACAAAAGTGCAACCACGCTTCACTCACGATGATGATTATGAGATTCCGACGTTTTTGAGAAAACAGGTTGATTAAAAACGGTAAGAACAAGACTAATAATAAAACTTTCTTTGGTGAGGAAAGCTTTACATTCGAACATGTCGATGTTCTTCTCGTATATCCTAATAATTATTCCGTTGGTTTATCTAATCTTGGACAAGAAATAATCTATACTACACTTCGTGCATCGGGCCTTAAAGTCGGACGAGTCTTTTATGATGGCCGTCTGCAAAATGAGCATGGCCAGTATATTGCAGCTTTGTCAAAAGGGATTTCATTAATCGCATTTTCGATTTCATTTGAGATGGACTTTTTTAATATCCCAAAGATTCTTAAGGCGCTCAATGTTTCACTACACTATAAAGATCGAACAAAATTCGATCCACTCGTTATTGCTGGAGGCTCAGCTGTTACCGTTCATCATAAAGTCGTGGAAGACTTCTTTGATCTTATCTTTTTAGGTGAAGGAGAAGAGTCACTCCCTGAATTCATCGATTATTTGAGAAATCAAAGTATTCACAATCGAGAGGATTTTATTAAGGGAGCTACTTCACTAGAAGGTATATCGTCTGCGCTTACACAAAATAAAACATCTCGAAGAATTGCTGCTGACAAATATCTCGGCTTTGTGCTTAAACGACCGCCGCTCTTTAATGATATGAATGTCATGGAACTCACGCGCGGTTGTAAACGCAATTGCTATTTTTGTGTGGCAAAGCAGATCTATGAAACATCTCGGTATCCATCGCTCGAACGAACGCTCGAAATTATTAATAGCTTAGAAGAAAGACGATTAGGCCTTATTGGTCCAAATGTGACTGATTGCCATTATCTTCCTGAGCTTCTTAAGCTAGATAAGCAATTTATGTTTTCATCACTTGCAATTAATTCACGATTCATTGATGATATTCTCGTTAACATTGCGCCTCATCAAAAACAAGTTACGTTTGCTATTGAAACAAATCACGAGCGATTACAAAAAATTATCAATAAACCTATAACCACCGAGCGTATTAAAAAAGTAATTACTAAAGCTTTTGAAGTCGGAATCTTTCGTATAAAACTCTATTATATGCTTGGTATTCCAACTGAAACAGAAGATGAGATTCGGTATAATTGCGACAAAATTAAAGAGATTTATACAATGATGGCAGAACAAAATTCAAAATTTTCATTAAAAATTTCGCTTTCGCCTTTCATTCCTAAACCGCATACGCTTATGTATCCTGCTTCATTTGAAGATCCAAAGAGTTTACGAAAAAAATATAGATTAATAACTCACGAATTAGATTCATATGAAAATTTGAAAATAGATTTCACGTCCATTAAGGAATCCTATCTTCAAGCAACTCTCTGTAAGTCAGAAGAAAGTCTCTTTGCATTTATTTGCCGCACGAGCGG
>CAZRKD010000139.1:0-4961 GCA_964600515.1 uncultured bacterium | reverse complement strand
ATCTTGTGGGCATTATATTCCTTGGGTGCAATAAAAATAACACGCTTCTGAAAAACAAAGAAAAGGAATTAATTCAAACACTCGTTTCGCAAACTGCATTAGCCCTTAAAAATGCACTCTTCTACCGAGATAAAAAAAGAAGTTTAGAAAAAATGTTCAGAGCTGATAAACTAGCCCTTCTTGGTCAAATCGCTGCCGGAGCGGCACACGAAATTAAAAATCCACTCACGGCAATTAGGAGTACTATTCAGTTTATGTATTCAAAGAAAGAGAATAAAGACAAAGAAATATTGAAAGGGATTATTGATGAAGTTGATAGAATCAATACCATTGTTGAAGGACTGTTAACGATTTCTCAGCCTAAAATCGCTCTATGTGAAGAATTTAACTTTAAAGAACTCTGCGAAGAATTAATGACTTTACTTACGTCGCAACTTAAGTCTAAAGATATTGCTTTGACTTTAGAATGGAATACTTCGAACAAAAAATATTATGGAGATAAAAATCAGATAAAACAGCTTCTTTTAAATTTAAGTTTAAATTCAATTGAAGCAATTGAAAAAAATGGAACAATAAAGATAGAAACTACATTCAAAAAAAATAATAATTCATATGCAGCTTCGCAAGGCTGTTACGAAATTCATTTTAAAGATTCAGGCCCGGGAATTCCCGATGAATATAGAGATACCATTTTTGATCCCTTTGTTACGACAAAACAAAATGGAACAGGGCTTGGATTATTTATCGCGTATGGCATCGCTAAACGGCATAACGGTGAGATTGAATTACAAGAAACTCATACTCAAGGAACATGCTTTAAAATACTTTTACCCTGGAGGCATTATGGAAAAAATACTCCTCGTTGATGATGAAAAAAATATATTAATAATTCTCCATGCCTTACTTACCGAAGCAGGGTATTCGGTTAAAACAGCAGATAGCGGAGAATTAGCGTTACGTTTTGCAAAAGATTTTGAGCCAGACTTACTCGTGACCGACCTCACCATGAAAGACAAAAATGGAATAGAAACAATGTATGAAATTCAAACGATGTTTCCTGATATAAAAACGATTATTATGACCGCCCATGGATCAATTCCTTCTGCCGTAGAAGCAATTAAAGATGGTGCGTATGATTATATTACGAAGCCATTTGATAATGATGATTTTTTACTCCTCATCAAACGAGCACTCGAAGTAAAAGAATTAAAACATGAGGTACGTGAATTACAAAACGAAGTTAAAAAACAGTATGACGTGAGCTCTATTATCGGTCAATCAAGTTTAATGGATGCGGTCTTTAAAAGGATTCAAAAAATTTCATCGCTCAAATCCACCGTATTAATTTATGGAGAAAGTGGAACTGGAAAAGAACTCGTTGCAAAGGCAATACATTATTCATCTCCACGGTGCGATAATCAATTTGTAGCAGTGAATTGTGGTGCAATACCACGTGAGTTAATTGAAAGTGAATTTTTCGGTCATGAAAAGGGATCATTTACCGGTGCTCTTTTTAATAAAAAGGGAAAATTCGAAGAAGCTCATAAAGGAACACTTTTTTTAGATGAAGTTGGAGAACTCTCACCTGATGCACAGGTAAAATTTTTGCGTGTTTTACAGGAATTCGAATTTATGAAAGTTGGGGGGAATAAACCTATCAAAGTAGATACACGCGTTATAGCGGCAACAAATAAGAATTTAGCCGAGGAAATTATTAAGGGAACTTTCCGTGAGGATCTTTACTATCGTTTAAATATCTTTCCTATAGAAATCCCTCCGCTTCGAAAACGAAAGGAAGATATTCCACTCCTTATTGATCACTTTATTGAAAAATACAACAAAACGCTCGGTACTCGCATAGAAGGAATAGAGAGAGAAGTTCTTGATACACTTATGAAATACGATTGGTACGGAAATGTGCGCGAGCTTGAAAATGTTATACATCAATCAATAATCGAAGCTGAAAAAAATTCTATTCGTTTAAAAGATCTACCGAGTAGAATACGATATAACGTAGCTCACAACAATACTGATGAAAGATCGCTCGGTAATCATATCACCCAAGAATCGGAAAAAGATCTCATTTTAAAAAGACTCAAAGAAAACTTAGGAAGCCGCGGAAAAACTGCCCATGATCTCGGAATAAGTAGAACGACGCTTTTTTTAAAGATGAAAAAATATGGAATTGGATAGTGTCGAAAGCTCGTACGAATTATTTTTTATATGTTCGAACCGAGAAGATGACAAAATGTATTATCATTAACACATTCATTGAGATGCCTATTTATTAAATTAGCATGCAAATCCTTTAGTGACGAGCAAATAAGAGAATTAATAATAATTGGCACACATATTGCATTCTAAATAATAGTGAGGCTGTCGACGGTTCTCATAATTGGTATCCAAGGCACATTTTTATTTTATGTAAAAGTTGCCATGGTGAGAAGTTAGTAACAAAAACATAAATCTTAAATGACTCAAGATAATTAAAATTCTTGAGAAAAAATTGGAGGTAGACGATATGGCACAAGTATTAGCTTTACAAAAGGTAGATCAAATCAAAGGTGCTGACATTGGGATGGAGATTTCGTCAGTCTTTAGTGTTGATTGCTGCAATTAAGGTAATCTTAATTTTGAGAACCAAGTTGTACAAAGAATAGTAACAATAATGAGCAATTTGGTTCTCTTGTTTTGTGACTTGTAGAAACTTCTCCATAAAGGGGACAAACTCATTAAAAGAAAAAGGTACTTGAGATATCATGAGACAAGAACTTGAAAGAAAACTAAATCGAGAGCTCTTCACATATACTATTCCAGGTTTAAGTGGAGAGTTTTTTGAGAATATAGAAAATTATCAATCTTTTTCATCATCCTTTCAAGATCTAGTTAAATCGATGCTTACTCCGCATTGGATTACCAGACAGCAAGGAATCTGGTTTCAAGTTCTTTCTGAAACACAAAAATTACTCCGACAGGGGTGGAAAATTCATATTGCAGCAACATCAGTGACAGCTGAAGAAACACTCAAAAGAGTTGTTCCTATTTGTATCGCAGAGGAAGTTTCATTTAAGTTTTTAGTTGATTCCTTTATTTTAGATTTTACCAATTCGAAAAATTACAATCGAGCTTCCTCAGGAAAATTCATGACAATTTATCCCTCCTCAGATGATCATTTCAAAACTCTTATTGAAATGTTATATCAGAAAACACCTGGATTTGAGGGCCCGTATATTCTTTCAGATAAACGATATAAAGACAGTAAAGTTGTTTTCTACAGATACGGAGGTTTTTCCCGCAAATCTACAAGTAACATTTACGGAGAAAAAATTTTTTTAATTACATCTTCTGATGGAAAATTTATACCTGATCAGAGAAAACCTTTCTTCATTTTGCCACCAAGGATACAAGATCCTTTTGACTCTAATGGGAGTAATCATGAAGGAGCTGTTACACTCAATAATCGTTACTTAGTAAAAGACGCAATCGACTTTTCAAACTCTGGGGGTGTTTATAGAGCTGAGGATTTAGGAACACAAAGATTAGTTATTATCAAAGAAGCAAGATCATATATTAATATCACAGCAAAGTATAATTTTGATGCTATTGCTACTCTAAAACATGAACATCGGATATTGAAGCTTCTTGAACACACGGGCTTTGTGCCAAAAGTCATCGATTTTTTTTATCAATGGGAACATGCGTATCTTGTTCTTGAGCTTATTGACGGTATACCACTCCGGAATTATCGAGCACGCGAGGATGTTGCATTATTACTTAAAGACAAACTAACTGAGCAATCAGTAAGGGAATTTTGTGGAATCATTAATCATATTGCGCGTAATCTCCTTGAAGCAATTCAACGATTTCATAAAGATGGAATTATTGTAGGTGATTTATCCCCCAGTAATGTAATTATTAATCCAGAATCGCTTACAATAAAGATAGTTGATTTCGAAGGAGCATACATTTCTGGCGAAGAATTTTCATTATTTCAGGCACGAGCAACAACGGGATTTTTTTCTCCAGAAAGACAAATAAGTGATAAGCCTTCATTTAAAGATGATTTCTATTCTCTAGGAGCGCTCATTTATAGTTTTATCATTCCTATACACGGATTCTTTCAATTGCATCCAGATGCAAAAGATCCTTTCTTGAGTGAATTAAGTCACGATTTAGGACTTCCCAGTTATGTAAGAGAGCTAATTTGGAACTTAATGGATGGAAATTTCGATCAGGCAATTTCTCTGCTTGAGAACAATCGAGATATTCAGAATGTTCCCGTAAGGTTTGTCAAAAAAAATGTAAAACCTAGGCTTAATGAAATTAAGAAAGTTCTTACTGGGATTTCAAATTACCTAATCCACACAATAGAAGTAAGTAGAAATGATCGCTTATGGCCCGCTGATTATAGAATTTTTCAAACGAACCCTCTCAGTCTTGCTTATGGTGCTTTAGGAACAACACTCTTTTTAAAAGAATTTTTAGGAAACCTACCTGACAATATAGGAGAGTGGATCTTAGCACACAAGGTAGATAACGAAAAATATCCCCCTGGTCTTTATATTGGATTGTCTGGTATGGCTTGGGTATTGGCCGAAATCGGATTTTTAGAAAAAGCTAAAGAATATATGAAAGAGGCTTATGAGTCTTCTTTAATGTATAACACCCCGGATATATTTTTTGGAGCGTCTGGTTTGGGATTATCAAGTTTATATTTCTGGCACAAGGCTAAAGAAGAATGTTTTTTGAATGCTGCTCGAGCTGTGGGTGAATTTCTCATTGAACAAGCATCATCAACGGAAGATAGATATTTTTGGCATAGCAGTGCAAAACCAATTGGGTATGCACATGGCGGATCTGGTATTGCGCTATTTCTCCTTTATCTCTTTCGTGCAACTCATGAAGAACAATTTCTGTCTCTTATACACATCTGACGCTGCCGACGATCTTACGCGTGTAGA
>CAZRKD010000138.1:0-4969 GCA_964600515.1 uncultured bacterium | reverse complement strand
ATTTATTTTAGCAAGAAAAAAGTGACTGGCGCATTTTGCCGGAAAGCTGACCGTCGCATTATTTAATAAAAAAAATCATTGACAAACAATTTACTAGTGTACTATGTAACTAATGCATTAACTTTTGAATAAGGAGAATTCTATGATTGATCTACAATCGCTATCATTTCATTACAAAAAAGGCGAGGCGCTTTTTGATGGCTTGAATCTCAAACTTACTGAGAACACCATGTATGGGCTTTTGGGAAAGAATGGAGCGGGGAAGACGACACTTTTTAAAATTCTCACCGGTCTTGTATTTCCTTCACATGGTTCATGTCAGGTGCTTGGTTTTCAGCCAGAAAAACGACAGGCAGAGTTTTTACAAGATGTGTATGTACTTTCTGAGGAATTTTACACGCCGTCGATTTCTTTAGAAAAGTTTGTACATTATTTTAATCCCTTGTATCCACGATTTTCTCACGAGGATTTACAAAAATATCTTGATGGGTTTTCGTTATCACTCGGTAAAAATTTTAATTCGCTTTCGTATGGGCAGAAAAAGAAATTTCTACTGGCGTTTGGATTAGCGACGAATGCTCGGCTTCTCTTATTAGATGAGCCTACGAATGGACTCGATATTCCAACCAAGAGTTCATTACGAAAGCTTTTAGCCGAGGCGCTTACGAATAATCGCATGATCATCATTTCAACTCATCAGGTTCGCGATGTAGAAAATCTCATCGATCATGTTATTATTTTAGATATGGGGAAAATTATTTTTAATGAAAATATGTTTGATGTCTCGAAGAACCTGACAATTAGTCATTCTCTTGAGGATAAATTAAGCGATGACGTTCTATTTAGAGAAAAGACATTAGGCGGATATTCGGTCATGAGTAAAAATACATCGAGTGAGGCATCTCAAAAAATTGATTTAGAACTTCTCTTTAATGCAGTCATTAATGACAATAAAAAAATGGAAAAAATTTTTAGCAAGGAGGGATCCTATGTTCAATGATATGACATTTAATTTTAATCGATTTCTCATGTTTCTCAAAATTGAACTCTTTGTTCATGGAAAGAGTTTTATCTCATTACTTGCCATTTTTGGTGGGCTTATGATTATTGCAAGCCTCTGGTTTTCCGGTGGCCAAGAGCTACACAATACCTATAATGCTCTCTATGTTTTTATGCTTTTTGCAGGCATGGGTTTGACGAGTATTTCATGGGCAAAGCTCCATGAACATAATGAAGGATCATTCTACGTACTTTTGCCCGGATCACTTTTTGAAAAATATCTTGCCAAATGGTTATTAACGTCACTTATATTTATTCTTGCATCACTCATTTTTGCGTACGGTGCTTCGGTTATTGCGATGTGTTTCAATTATTTTTTGTATGGCTTTGTAACTCCGCTTTTTAATCCATTTAACTATACCATTGCAGGAGGGATGAGAAATTTTTTATTCTCTCACGCAATCTTTTTTTGTGGCTCTATTTACTTTAGAAATAAGGCAGCATTAAAGACAATTATTTCCATAATGGCATTTAGTATGGCGCTCGTATTTTTCGGAGCGCTTACGATTCGAATTGTGTATGGAGATTTTATCAATCTTCATCATTCGTTTTCCCTTAATCTTGAAGATCTTTTCGCTGATTATTATGGCTTCACCAATGTATTAAACTATATCGCAAAGGGAGTCGTATGGGGTATCACGCCGCTTTTTTTCTGGTGTGTAGCGTTTATTCGATTAACTGAACTCGAGGTAGAATAATATGCAGTTCAAAGATAACGAAGCGATTTATTTACAAATTGCCGATCATATCTGCGATTTAATTTTACGCAAAGAATTTTCGAAAGATACCAGGATTCCATCGGTACGAGAATTAGCCGTAAGCCTTGTGGTAAATCCCAATACGATTGTGCGTTCGTATGCGTATCTTGAAGAAAAAGGCATCATTTATAACCAGCGTGGAATTGGTTATTTCGTTGCCAAAGATGCAATTGATATTGTGATGAAATTAAAAATGGATCAATTTATGAGCTCCGAACTTCCCCAATTTTTTAAAAAGATGGCTCTCTTAAAAATAAGCCTCAAAGATTTAAAAGAACTCTATCACAAAACGCATCAAACGAATGGAAAGGAAATATCATATGAAGCTCAGTAATAAGATTTTACTAATTGCTTGTATTTCTGTTTTCTTGCTAACTGCAATTGCTGTTGTTGTATCGAGATTATTTCTTCGATATAGTTAATTGTAGCGTAGAGCGTATAGTGAAGAATTATATTTTCTATACGCTATCCGCTGTACGCTCCATGCTAATCTTGCGCCTGGCGTGATTCGAACACGCAACCAACGGAATCGGAATCCGGTACTCTATCCAATTGAGCTACAGGCGCTTACTTTATCTCGTATCATAGAACTATTTTTTATTAAAGAAAAATAGACGATTACTCTTTTTTAGCAATAACAATATCTTTAATGAGTAAATGATCAGCTGAGGCAGAAAAGTCGTTATTTCCATTTGGATGCCCGATAATTAAAATTAATGAGTCATTATCGAGCGTAAAAGAAGGTTCGAGTGTTTGCTCTATTACTGGTTTATTATCAATCAATACTGTAAGTTCTCCTTTCTTAAGTTTGACTATAACAGAATACCATTGACGAAGTTCTAGAAAGATATTTCCGCTACTAAAATTTTGAGTATTGTATAGTTCATCGGGAATTTCTTCATTTTCATCTTCACGTTTAAACTGACCAAACAAACTCATTTTGTCTTCCTGTATAATAGACGTTCTAAAAAGGAGAGTTTCATCTCGAATAGATGATGTTTGATTAAGCGAAAAGGAAAAAGATGTAGGTTTTAAAAATTCTACAGTAAATCCAAACCAGAATGTTTTGTCAGTTGGTAAACTGATTATTTCATTCAGTGGTAATTGTATCCCCGTTGAAAGCGCATTCGGCCCAAAAGCAAATTGAAATTCATCTGGTTGAAAGGTATCTGATATCCATTCTTTGTAAGGAAATATAGCAAGATCCTGCGCAAGGCATGAGCAGTTCTTATAGTAATCACAATCGATAGTTGCTTTGAAATTTTTGTGAATTCCGAGGACATCATTAAAAGATCCGATGCAGGTTTTTTTGTTAAAGCCCATCTCATCTAATGGAAAATGTGCAATTAAATTATTGCATACATCTTCATTTTGAATGTCCGGACACTTGTCGCAGAGATCGCCTTGTCCATCATTGTCTTTATCATTTTGATTTTCATTGGGTAGCGTCGGGCAGGTGTCGCATGAATCACCGATTCCGTCTTTGTCAGTATCTTCCTGCTCTTTATTCGAGATTTCTTTGCAATTATCACATTCATCACCGATAGTATCTCCATCACTCTCTTTTTGATCGGGATTCTTCACGTTTGAGCACGTATCGCATGCATCGCCGATGCTGTCAGTATCAGCATCTTTCTGATCAGAATTTGTATCTTTTGGACAATTATCACATTCATTGCCTATTCCATCAAAGTCATCATCGCTTTGAGATTCATTGGTAACATGTATGCACGTGTCGCATGAATCTCCAACGCCATCTTTGTCTTCGTCTTTTTGATCTCGATTTTCTTTGTCGATACAATTATCTTTATCATCAAAAATAGAATCATGATCTTTATCAGGATTTCCTCCCGTGATTGCAAAAGATAAGAGTACGATAACAACACATAGCCCAACGCCAATAAATCCTGTAATGTATTTATGCTTGGTGATCTGTTGTCTTAAGAATAAAATCAATGAGTTTATTTTGTTCATCTTTCGATAACTCGAGACTAATTCCCATGCCTTGGTTATTCATAATCCCTTTAAATTGCTCGTTACGATAGGTGTGGAGTACCTTTGCATTACAGCTAATTTCTCCTACACCATCGAGACGGAATTTAATAGGAATTACAGAATCTTCTTCGGGAATATGTGATGTTTTAATAAAAATCCCTTCTGGGCCTAAATTATGTATTTCTCCATTATACCATGTTTCATGTATTTTAAATGAAATAGGAACATTAACAAGAATTCGTTTATATTTTCTCTTTTCGTCGGCTTTATCAAAGAGCAGTTGTCGTACAAAATAGACAATATCCTCAAATGGTGTACAGGTATAAATAAAGGCGTTGACTTTTAGTTCCTTTGCCAGAGTAATCTCTTCAGCACGTTTCAGGATTGATGAAAACATGATGATTTTAGCATCGGGTGATTCGCTTCTAATCGCTGTAGCAATTTCAAAGCCTGGAATCAATGGAACATGGGCATCGATACAATATAAATCATAGCTCTCTTTTTCCATTAAGCTCATTGCCTCTTTTCCATCGTCTGCTGTAGTTACATCATACCCTAATTCAGTTAAGATGTCCCTCATCACCATTTGTACATACCTCTTGTCGTCTACAATTAAAATTGACCGTTTCTTTTTCATATATTCCCCCTTACTTGCATTATATCAAAAAAAAATACAAAATGCAATATATCATTTTGTGATGTAAAAAAAAGCTTTACAAATGTAATTTAGTATGGTATACTGTATTATATTTAGAGTATAAATTATGAATTATACACAGATGAAAGGGAGAAAATGTTAAGAAAAGTAGGGGGTTACAAACAATTTACCGCAAGTAATTATCTTGTCACTTATGGACTTATTCTTCTTGGTACTATTCTTTTATTTCTTTCTCTTGGATTTGTTATATCAGTCCAAGATAAAGAACAGGAAGGTTTTAACGGTATTTCAACTTCAGAGAGAAGATAATTGTGTAATTATTTCCCGCGAATTTCTCGAAATTGTCGCAGTTTCCGAACTATAACTTAAATAGATTACTGTAACTATCTGAAAATAAAGATATTATTTTATAATATTTTTTGCATTTTTGGTATGAATCTTGCTATATCTCTTAAATATGAAGACAAAACTCGCGAAAGTGGGAATTTTAAGTATTCTT
>CAZRKD010000137.1:3574-5040 GCA_964600515.1 uncultured bacterium | reverse complement strand
TAATCGCTCCTCCCTTATGACCTTAATGTCGATTTATTTATGCGCAGTTATATATTCCACACTGATTCGAGAGTTTCATTTCCTTCCGGCCCATTACATATTTCCCACGGACCGTTTGATATTCTTCCAAAAAATGATTCTGCAGCTTCATAAAGTTCTCGATCATTATTTGGATCACCGGAACCAACATTTACTACATTGTACTCATCAGGATAGAGTATGATGCCTGCACTCCCTCCGCTTAGATCGCATTTTTTTCTTCCTAATTCTTCACCAACAACAAAGCCATTACAATCTTCATTAGACAATTCAATTCCGTTCCATTCCCATTTAACACATTCACATTTTTCACACGAAGGATAGCTCGCATGTTTATCTTCGCTTACATACACAAGTAAGGGGTAGGAAATCTTTTCTGGATTTTCATCAAAATAAAGTTCACATATTCCTTCAGGGTTCTCGTCTCCATCCTGACAGCTCTCTGTGCTCTGTAGTGGGTCTCCATGGGCAGAATAATAGCTGCCCATTAATATCCAATACCCCTCACGTTTTTTATAGAAAACTAAATGCGTACTTTCGGCATCGCCATAATGATCATTGTATTGATGTTGAGGATCTCCTCCATCGAGTTTATACGGATACACATAAGAAACCATGGTATAATTTTCTCGAAAGGGCAATACTTGGCCTAACATAGTGAGCTTCCCTTCTCTTATAGGTAATTCACCATAACCCTCATCCTCATCATAAACCAATATTGGCTTAGTCATTTCCATTAAACATCTATCTTCATAATGAGGGTCGTTAATCGATACATGATCAAGGCAGTAATAGGTTCCTTGATAAGGAATATTATGATGTTGTTCGGCAAAAGATCGAGGAAGTATGAAATTCAGAAGACAAACAAAAATGAGCTCTATTTTTTTAATATCCATTTTTTAATACAAAGATCATGCAAACTACTCTTGCTTGGTTTTATTCTTTTAGCCGTTTTCTTTGATTTGTCAATAAATAATATTCATCGCATAAAAAATAATTGACAGAATGCGACTAATCGTTTATGGCAAAAATAATCAGCATAAATTAATAACTAAACGAAAGGAGTCTTGTATGAAGACAAAACTAAAAGCGATGATGAATCGCAATTTGAGAGTAAAAGATGTACTTATCCTTATGTTCCTTCCAATAATGGCAATGGCAATTGGAGGAGCTGTAGTGGGGATTTGGGCAAGTAAAGTAAAGTATGACAATGCTTATTCGAAGCTTGTATCAACGAATGTCCAAGCTGCGCTCGATGAGATACAGATGGAGAATCCCGGGATAACATTCCGATCAGACTTTGATACGTATCCTGCGATGATACAGCGAGGAGAAAATGAACGACTTGAATTGTATGGAGGTCATGAATCCATTGTATTTACCGATATGGATACGGGTGCTGTGCAGGTCAAAGGCAATTTCGAGGT
>CAZRKD010000137.1:0-3474 GCA_964600515.1 uncultured bacterium | reverse complement strand
TTTCCGGACGGATCAATAATATGTTCTAAATGTTGGAAAACTTTCTACGGTGTTCATAAGAATAACTGATAGCAAAGTAAAAAAACCGATGTTTATGGTACATTCAAAATATCCATCAAAAAATGTTACTTCATTAGCTCGCGACATACGTATTCTCATCGAAGAGGCACGTAAGCATGTTGCACGTACGGTAAATAGAGAACTCTTAGTCCTTTACTGGCAGATTGGAAAGCGACTGTCCTCTGAGATTTTAATAGGAAAACGGGCTGATTATGGGGAACAGATTGTTTCGACACTGTCGAAACAATTGATGAATGAGTATGGTAAGGGTTTTTCCAAACCAAATTTATCAAGGATGATGGCTTTTTATGAGACATTCCCCCATTCGAAGAATATCTTAAAGCTGTCAGAACAGTTGACGTGGAGCCACTGTGTAGAGATCTTGCCTATGCATGATTCTCTCAAGCGTGATTTTTATCTTGAAATGTGTCGAATCGATAATTGGAGTGTACGTACCCTTCGAAGTAAGATTTCTGGTATGCTCTATGAAAGAACAGCTCTTTCTAAAAAACCAGAAAAGGTGATTCAACATGAAATTAAAAAGTTAAAGAAGACGAATCAGCTAACGCCCGATCTCACATTTCGTGATCCTTACTTTCTTGATTTCTTAGACCTTAAAGGTGCATATCAAGAAAAGGACTTGGAAAGAGCTATACTGCGCGAGATGGAATCTTTCATTTTGGAAATGGGAACAGGATTTGCTTTTTTAGAGCGGCAAAAAAGAATTTCACTTGATGGTGAAGACTTTTATCTGGATCTTTTATTTTATCATCGTAGATTAAATAGATTAGTTGCCATCGAACTTAAACTCGGAAAATTCAAACCTGCTCACAAGGGTCAGATGGAGTTGTATCTACGTTGGCTTGAAAAACATGAAAAAAAACCCGACGAAGAATCTCCTATTGGACTTATTCTTTGTGCCGGAAAATCAGAAGAACAAATTGAACTTTTGGAACTAAGTAAGAGTGGTATTAGAGTTGCAGAGTATATGATGAAGCTATTACCACGCAAGCAGCTTGAAAGAAAACTCCATCAAGCCATCACAATGGCCAGAGAAAGAATTCAAGTAAGACAAATTAAGGAACGTAAATAGTAAACAATAAACGAAAGGAGTCTTGTATGAAGACAAAACTAAAGGCGATGATGAATCGTACATTAACGATGTTGGCTTGATCTTTCGGGCATTTATTTCCGGACGGATCAATAAAAATATTTAACTTTTACACGAAATAAATACAATACAGGTTTTTACATTATGCCACAAGCCGAAGGAAAAATATTCGAATTTGAATCGAAAGAAAAAATTAGGGCAGATCTTTTGGAGACATTTCCCTACACAGGTGATGATCAGTTAATTACCTATGAGACATCAGAGTTTACGGCGGTCTGCCCATTTTCAGGGTTGCCTGATTTTGCAACAATTATTATCGAGTATCGCCCGAATATAAAATGCATTGAGCTCAAATCATTAAAATATTATTTAACGTCCTATAGGAATGTGGGCATTTACCAAGAAGATCTGACACATCGATTATTTCAAGATATAAAGAGAGTTCTTGAGCCAAAGAAGCTACAAATCACGACGATCTACAAAACGCGCGGGGGTATTGATTCCACGTGCGAGATAAGTGGTCAGTGGTAAGTGATCAGTGGTCAGTGGATTCTACTCGATAGCTTTTCTTGCAGTCTAAATAACATTTTCCCGATTTCATCGCACAGATAAATTATTTCCTTATATTTTTCTATAGTAATATACGATAAATCTTTTGATAAAAGAATATGGTATTTAGTTTCCTCTAAAGAAGTAGCTGCAATATTTAAAAAATGAATAAAATCTTTCGTAGTTTTTCTTTTATATCCTTCTACAATATTTGTTGCTATCGATGCCGATGAATGTTTCATTTGTGAAACTATACAATATTGCTCATGGTTAGGGTACATTTTTGTAATATTGTATATATTTAATACCAAATTGTGTGCTTTTTGCCACACTTTTAGATCAAAAAAAGTAGTTATCATAAAGCAACTCCTTAATAATATTGGTTATAAAATTTACTTAAGGAGTTATTATGCAAAGATTATGCCACTTATATAAGCTCTTCACTGACCACTGATCGCTTACCACTGACCACTATCGTAAAATTTCTTCAAATTGAATTCGTCCTTTCATTTTTTCGTCACGATATTTAATAATGATCGGTGTATTGAAATAGAGTTCTCCCTCAAAGGTATGATTCATTCTTGTTTTTCGCGAGCCTTGAATAACAACGGCATTTTCGGGGATTTCAAGTGGTTTATCTATTTCTGCCCGATATATTTTATTTTTGACTACATCATACACTGGTGTACTTGCGGTAATAATAGTGCCGGCTCCAATGATTGCATTTTTTCTGATAATGACGCCTTCAAATACGCCAACGAGTCCACCTAAAAGCACATTATCTTCAATGATAACGGGAATCGCATTCACCGGCTCAAGAACTCCACCAACTTGTGCAGCAGCACTCACATGGACATTTTTACCAACTTGCGCGCCTGAGCCGACAAGCGCATGCGAATCAATGAGTGTTCCATCGTCAATATATGCTCCGACATTAACGTAAGCTGGAGGCATAAAAATAATATTTTTCCCAATGTAACTTCCGGCACGTATTGATGTACCGCCTGGAACAATGCGAATGTGTCTTTTTTTACAATCAATCTTTTGAAGAGGAATTGTATCTTTATCTGAAAATTGGAATGTATGATCGTCAAACTCAATAATTTTTCCATGTTTAAAAAGTAAAAGAATCCCTCGTTTAATCCACGCATTGACTTTCCATATCCCATTAATGCAAACGGCTGTTCGATATTTTCCTATTTCAAGACCACTCCGAAGATCTTTCAAAGCCTTGCGTATTATTGATGCCGATGCGATTTTGCCACTATATATTTCGTCAATTGTTTCTTGTATGTCCATCTCTTGTCTACAATAATAGACAGTTATCTATAGATCAAGACATACGTTTACAAAAAAACTACTTTCTTCGGAATCTGCTGTTTAAAAATACACAAACACAATTATCTTCTTAGGATAATTTTTCAAATGGGTAAATTCTCATTTGATTAATTATCACCAATTGCTTATTGATTAGGCTCTAGACTAGCAAAAGAGGTGAAAAAGTCATCGCCTTTTGGGAGATCGCTTTCACACGGTTATGATGATCCCTCTACACAAAAACGTTGGAATTTACTTATAAAGGCTGCCCTCAAATGGTTTTCAATTGTCGAGCGGGATTGGATTAAAGCAAATCGACGTGTGATAGCAGAATATCCCCAAAACTATCGTACGGGAATTACCCCAAACGCGTTAGTTCGTGAATCGGTACCCGATCTTTATCGCTTAGACAAAGAATTGGGAAGGGCAAAATATAA
>CAZRKD010000136.1:0-5065 GCA_964600515.1 uncultured bacterium | reverse complement strand
AAGACTTCCATAATTGGTTTAACTAATGGATTAACTTCTTTTTTTTCAATATACGCTAGAACTCCTTTTGCTATTGCCGGTCCAAGCAAAAATCCATGTCGGTAAAGTCCATTGACACGAATCAATCCATTCTGGCACATGATCTTCGGTAAGTTATCAGGAAATGCAGGCCGGCAATTTACAATAAGCTCTAGTATTCGTGCTTCCGAAAAACCACTGTGGAGAGAATATGCAGCTGATAGAAGTTCAAGTGCAGAGCGAACCGATACGGGACTTACATCTTGGCTTTCTATTGAGGTTGCACCAATTAAATATATATTATTTGGACGGGGTACGACATAGAGTCGATAGCGAGGATGGAGCATACGGATTGGCCGTGTTAGGCGTACATCAGGAGCAGAGAACACAATAAGTTCACCGCGTATTCCTCGTAATTTTTGAAGATCGGTTTGAGCTCCTAATCCACGAGTATCAATGACCCAATCAAATGAATACGTTTCATTATTATAGGTTATTTTATTATGTGTAACTGACTGAATATCGCAATTCATTTTCCAGGGTATTTTTCGAGAGATAAGTGTTTCAGTCGATATTTCGATAAATGCTCGGTTATCGATTTGACCTTCCATGGGGAGATAAATACCTTGGCTAAAACGCGGAGTAAGTTCAGGTTCTAAGCGAGAAAGTTCTTCTTTATTAATCACTCGCGCATCTTCAGTAATTTTCGATTTTTTGGATATTGCTTCTTTTAAATGTAAAAGTTCTTCATGATCTCCCGCATGTGCAACAACAACTGTTCCCGTATGTTGATAAAAAACGGGTTTCGATAATTTCTCAATTATATGCGGCCAGAGCTCAAGTGATAGAAGCCCTAGTTTATTAATAATTTCTCGTGCTTCTTCAAGCTCACAATTGGGAGCAATCATCCCCGCGCCTGCATAGAGGCAACTCTCTCGAGCAGTATTATCATGCTTTTCAAACAATTGAAGCTCATGGCCTTCTTGTGAAAGTTCTAGTGCCAGAATTCGTCCCATTAAACCTGTTCCAACGATTGCTATTTTCATCTGTACAGTTTCGCTCCTTGTTTTGAAAATTCTTCTGATTTATCTTTCATGCCTTTTTCGAAAACCGTATTTCCCGTAACGCCATGTTCTTGCGCATATTTTCTCACGTCTTCAGTAATTTTCATGGAACAAAATTTTGGACCGCACATGCTACAGAAATGAACGGTCTTTGCACCTTCTTGGGGAAGTGTTTCATCATGAAATGCGCGAGCGCGTACCGGATCAAGTGCAAGATTAAATTGATCTTCCCATCTAAATTCGAATCGTGCTTTACTGAGGGCATAATCACGATCGAATGCACCGGGAAAGCTTTTTGCAAGATCAGCTGCATGAGCAGCAATCTTATACGCAATGACGCCTTCTTTAACATCGTCTTTATTGGGTAATCCCAAATGTTCTTTAGGCGTAACATAACAGAGCATCGCAGTTCCATACCATCCAATATTTGCGGCACCAATTGCGCTGGTAAGATGATCATATCCTGGCGCAATATCGGTTGTCAGTGGTCCGAGCGTATAAAACGGCGCTTCAAAACATTCTCGTAATTCACGATCCATATTTTCTTTAATGAGATTTAAAGGAACGTGTCCCGGACCTTCGATCATTACTTGGCAATCATGGTGCCATGCAATTTTTGTTAATTCTCCAAGCGTTTTTAATTCAGCAAATTGTGCTTCATCATTTGCATCGGCAATAGAGCCCGGACGCAGTCCATCGCCGAGTGAAAATGTAACATCATATGCTTTCATTATTTCGCAAATTTCTTCAAACCGAGTGTACAAGAAATTTTCTTGATGATGAGCAAGACACCATTTTGCCATGATTGATCCACCTCGACTCACGATGCCGGTGAGTCTATTGATAGTAAGCGGAACATAACGAAGCAAAACTCCGGCATGAATGGTAAAGTAATCAACGCCTTGCTCTGCTTGTTCGATAAGTGTATCACGAAATACTTCCCATGTTAGTTCTTCGGGAACTCCATCGACTTTTTGTAGAGCTTGATAGATTGGTACTGTTCCTATGGGCACTGGAGAATTTCGGATTATCCATTCGCGTGTTTCATGAATATCTTTTCCGGTTGAAAGATCCATGACTGTATCAGCGCCCCAGAGCGTTGCCCACCGCATTTTTTCTACTTCTTCTTCAATTGTTGATAAAACTGCCGAGTTTCCAATGTTGGCATTAATCTTGGTGAGAAAATTACGTCCAATAATCATGGGCTCGCTTTCAGGATGATTGATATTAGCCGGAATAACCGCGCGGCCTTCGGCAACTTCTTTGCACACAAATTCGGGAGTAATATATGAAGTATCTTTATTGTTGTTTTCACGAATTGCAATAAATTCCATTTCAGGCGTAACTATACCCTTTCGAGCATAATGCATCTGTGTTGCCTTTTTTCCCGGAACATGCCGAGCACGTATCCAATCAGCTCGTAAATGAGGAAGGCCTGTAGTGACATTGAGATTTGTCTCTCGATCAGTCCAAGGACCACTCGTATCATATACCAAAAGTGGAGCATTCTCTTTAGTAGAGCCATTTTCTGATTGAGTAGGAGTTAATGAGATTTTCCGAAAGGGAACGCGTATGTTGTGTATTTTACCGGGAATATATATTTTTTCTGAATGTGGAAAAAAGTTTCTATACGTACTTTTCATAGCCCTCCGTATTTTAAACGATTTCACCTTAACGCCAGAAAATAGTAAAATCAAGGCGGGGGTTACCTCTTTCTCAACTGCTCTAAGGAATAGCGAATACGATCGATTGCGGTAACGTTGGTAAAAATCGCAAGAATGATGAGGATACAAATGAGTAGATATTGTGGAACTTCATAGCCTTTGGAAAAAAAAGGCGATAGGCTAATTGAAATAAGTCCACTAAAGCCTGAGCCGAGACCTAAATAAAGAATTCGTTCGGGCCGTTGCATGAGTCCTACATCGCATTTGATGCCGAGCGATTCACTGCGAGCTTTTGAATAGCTCACCATAAATGATCCTAAAATTGCAGCAAGGACAATAAGTAATAGCCATGAATTTCTATAATAACCGGCAAGGCCAAAAAAAAGAATTGCATCAGCGTAGCGATCAGTGACTGAATCAAAGAATGCCCCGCTTTGACTATCGACATGCAGACTTCGCGCGACAATCCCATCGAGTAGATCGAAGTTGCTTCCAATGACAATACAAAATCCTGCGAGAAAAAAACAACCCTGCCAAAATAAGATTGCGGCAAGGACATTAATTCCTACCCCGGTCATGGTAAGAACATCAGGCGAAACTTTGTTTTTAATACAGTAATCGATGATTGGTTTATTGACTTCTCCTATCCACCAATCACGAATGCTGTCACTAATCATTTGTGAATCACGAATTTTTTTTACTTCTTGTTCCGGCATCTTTATATCCTTCCCGTGCTTTTTTCTAATTCAATTTTTTGTTTTTCAAATTCAAAAATTGTTGTATAAAAATCTTTTCGAGCTTTTGCATATTCCAAAAAAGCATCTTTTACTTCTTTCACATCATTTGTTCCAAAATTTTCAAAGCCATTTAAAGCTTGCGTGAGCCATTTTCGAGTTGTTCGTATCGATTCTTTTGAAACATCAAATTTTTTCTTTTCATTGACGACAGATTCATAATTTTTACTTACTTCAAGTTTAATTCCGGAGAGCGCCAAATTTTTTTGCGTCTGTAATTTTTTGAGTTCAATCTTTGCTTGGCGATATTCGCGATTCGTACTCCATACATCAAGATCTTGTTTAAGTCCTACCCCAATGCCACCTACAAGATAATTGAAATCATCTTGTACAAATGGATTCTGTTGATCGGTTCGCCCTGGTGCAATTCCATAACGAAATAAACCGCCGGCAAAAATATCGGGCAAAAATTTAGCAAAGCTTGCTGTTGCCTGATTTTCACGAATGGCGAGTACTTTCTCGAGTTGCTGAAAATCCGGGCGACTTTTTAATGCTTCTTCTTGATAGAAGTGAGCATCGTTAAGCACATATTCATCGGGCTTTTTGGTGATTTCTTCGATGTCAAAATCATAATCAATAACAATGAGTGTTCTCAAGGCTTCGAGCGCCTGTTTTTTTTTGGATTGCACGTCTAATTCCTGCTTGGCTAATTCGAGTTCAAAAGTTTCAATTTTATATTCATCAAAAATAGTTACTTTTGTTGATCCTTTTTCTAAGAGTTCGCTCACCTTCTTTTTTGCTTGGCCAAGCTTGTCTTTGCCATCATTAATAATGTCTTGCAGATTATTGAGCATGTTAATTAAATGATAGACCATGCTTACTTTAGAAATAATATCGGCACGTTTTTCTGCTTTCTTAAGCTCCGCAACATCAACGCCGAGTGCAGCAATATTTTCAAGGTTCGAAATTTTCCCAAAAGTATAAATTGGCTGAACTGCTTTAATATCAACGCGATAAAAAACGCCAAGATCTTTCGTAAGTCGATCAACGCCAAGATCAAATTGCGATGAATCAGTAAGAATATCTCCTTCAGCATCCGGCACTGGTCCGACTAAATGCTCCATCGTAAATTGAGGTAATATTTTTTTGCCTTCCACAAATTTCTTTTTTTCCTGAAAAAGCTCAATGTTTGAATCTTCAACTTTTATCTCCAAATTATTTTTCACGGCAAGATCGATACATTGCTGTAAACTCAGCTTTGTTTTTGCTTCTTCTGCATATAAAGAAAAAGTGAGAAGAAAAGTTATGATAAATAGTGTACATATTTTTATAAACATGGAAAACATTGGTATGGAATAAATTGAGAAAAGTCAATGTATGGAGAGATCTGCGAGAGAGGTGAGATGTTTTTAAATACATCTCACCTCTCTCATTCCTCTTCAGTTCTATGTAATTTTTCTTGATCAAAAATTCATTGCTTAGTATTGAAATGAAGCTATAAGCCGGGATAGCTCAGTTGGTAGAGCAGCTGATTCGTAATCAGCAGGTCGGCGGTTCGATCCCGCTTCCTGGCTTAATATTTAAT
>CAZRKD010000135.1:635-5148 GCA_964600515.1 uncultured bacterium | reverse complement strand
ATCAATTATTGGTGTTTTTTCAGGAGAATATTTAAGAGTAACTTTCTTTCCTAATTGATTTTCAATTTTTTGACCAATCACTTTAATAGCACTTGTATACTGCATAACCGCAAATAAAGTAAAATAATTTCAATTGGTTACATAATTCTTACACTCGAGAGTAGCAATTTAATAAAAAATAATGTATAATAAATATAGCTATGATCTGTACATATTGTAAAGCAACAATTCTTGATATAAGCAATTTTTGTTCCGAGTGTGGAAAACAAATTGCTGTTAATAAGTACTGCTATAATTGCGGAATTCCCTATGTTCTCGGTTCGCACTTCTGTAGCCACTGCGGAATAAATCTTTCGAATATATCTCAAGTCGTACAGAGCTCGGACATTATTCTACCTGTAAAAAAAGCAGTAGAACCACAATTAAAGATTAAAGAAAGCGCAGTAGTCGCAAAAGTTGAAGAAAAAATATCGACACAACCGATTCCCATAGAAGAAGCAAAAATACAAGAAACTACGCCACCAGTTCAAGGCGGCTTCTCCGAAGAATTCGCAAAATTCATGCCCAAGCATATTGTCGATCAAATCATGCATAAAGGATCATTACAAGAAGAAATGAAGAATGTCGCGGTTATGTTTGCCGACGTTAGTGGTTTTACAGCAATGAGCGAAAACATGGATCCCGAAGAAGTTACGAACATAATGAACAAATGCTTTCAGCTTCTCGTTGACCTCGTTAAGAAATATGAAGGCACGGTTAATAAATTCATCGGCGATTGTGTTATGGCTATATTCGGTGCCCCTGTTGCACATGAGAATGATAGTGAGAGAGCAGTTCGTTGCGCGCTTGATATGATCAAAGCGATTGAGGATTTTAATAAAACAGCAGGCCTCAAAATTCCTATTGGTATTTCAATCGGTGTTAATGCAGGAAAAGTTTTTGCAGGCATTGTTGGGTCAGCTATGAGAAAAGAATACACGGTTATGGGCGATACCGTTAACTTAGCTCAACGACTGGAGAGCATTGCAACTCGCGGAAGAATTATCGTTGGCCAAAATGTGTACAAAGTCACGAAGGATATTTTTGAATACATCGAACTTGAGCCTGTTGCAATTAAAGGAAAAAAAGAAAAGGTTCAATCATACGAAGTTCTTTCTGAAAAGAATGCTGATTCTATGAAAAAAGTTGAATATGGATGGACACTCGTCAATCGAGATCCTGAGCTTGCAAAATTCAATAAAATTCTAGAAAAATTTGATAAATCAATTGGCCAAGTCGTCTATGTTTCCGGAGAAGCAGGCATTGGAAAAAGTAGAATCGTTAAGGAACTCACGCAGCGATTTTCGGAAAAATATTCTGATTGCTATAATATTAAATGTTACGCCGCTTCTCATACGACTGAGATCACCTATTATATTTTTCAAAATTTTATTCGAACACTCTGTAACATCGCGAGTGACGATACTGAAATTCAAATGAAAGAAAAATTAATGATCCTTGAAAAATATAAACTCGATATGAATGAAATTCATTTTATTGGACTTATTTTGTATTTAAAATACGAAGATAGTAACGTCCAATTCTTTGATGAAGCAAAAAAGAAATTATCAATATTTTTTGCAATAAAAAAACTCCTCGCAAACTTAAGTCAGGAAAAACCCATTGCACTTGTCCTCGATAATTTGCAATGGGTTGACCTTTTAAGTAAAGAGCTTCTTGATTTTATTATTGAAGATATACGACATACCCGCATCTTACTATTTCTCTGTTCTCGTTTTGATTACAGTAAGGTTATCGAAGAAGATGATTCAATTAGCGTCTTATCATTAATGCCTTTTAATAAGGAAGAAACATACAAACTCATTGAAGGAATCCTGGGAGATACAGACCTTCCTGAAAAACTCAAAGAAGCAGTATGGTCGCGATCAATAGGAAATCCGCTCTTTACCGAAGAAATAATCAAATCATTTGGCGATGATAAAAAAATAGTTAAAAGCGCAGCTGGAAAATGGATTATTGATCAGAATATTAATTTATCTGAAATACCTCATACAATTCACGGCATCATTGCATCTCGTGTCGATCGCCTCGAGGAAAAAACAAAAATTCTTCTCCAATATCTTTCGGTCATTGGACGAGAATTTCGTTATTCAGTTGCCAAAGAAGTCATGAAGGAATTTCCTAATCTCGATGATGAACTCATTAAATTAGCTCATAAACAAATGATTTTTGAAAAAGCTAAATCAGCTGATACGGTTTATATCTTTAAAAGCTTACTCTTAGTTGAAGTTAGTTATGGAAGCATTCTCAAAAAGAAATTAAAAGAATTTCATGAAAAAGTCGGCAATGCCATTGAAAAAATCCACGCCGATCGCCTTGAAGAAAACTATGAACTCTTAGCACTTCACTTTAGTAAAACCGATTGTTATGAAAAAGCAATTTATTATTTGGAAAAATCGGCCGAAAAACAAGCAATTGAATGTCAACTCGAAGGAGCAAGTAATTACTATAGAACAGCTGTCGAGTTTATTAAGAAAGCCCTTGAAAATAATATAATCGATCAAAAAATTGGAAAAGAAAAACAGATGAATAATCTCTATAGATCTATTGATATATCACTGAAACAAGGAGATCTCGATTACAGCGAAAAATCATGTCATGATTTACTTGCACTGGCAGAAACGAATCACGATAAAGCGTTTTCTGCAAAAGCAAAAATTGGACTCGGTAGGCTTAATTTCTTTAAAGGCAATTTCGATGATTCTATTACAAGTCTCAAAGATGCTTTACAAATTACTGAAAGTGAAAAACTCGATGAGATCTCAGCAAATACCATGGGATTCTTAGGGGATGTCTATGAGCGAAAAGGCGATAGTGATCTTGCGATTGTTACACTTGAGAAGGCAATAACGATAGCAGAAAAGATTGATAATAAACGCCTTTTAGGTGAACTCAATAAACGAATTGGAACATCACATCTTTTTAAAGGAACCTATGATAAAGCACTCGATTATTATAATAAGGCCATAAAATACGCGGAAGAGTCAAATGATAAAACAACGATGTCAGGAATTTTGGGCAACATCGGCATCGTGTACAGTTTCCAAAAAGATTTCACTCAATGTCTTGACTACTACAATAAGGCATTAGAGCTCTGTCGTGAAGTAGGTGATAAAATTGGTATCTCACGCAATTTACATAATATCGGCGAAGTATATTATGAAAATGAAAAGTATAAAGAAGCCTTGGGCAACTTCAAAGAATCGCTACCTTTGTCAGAAGAAACTGGCTGGAGAGAAGGATATGCAAATAATCTCATCTATGTTGGTTTTTTGAGATTCCTTGAAGAACATTCGAATGAGGGGAAAGAAATACTCAATAAAGGTATCGAGATATCAGAAAAATATAATTTCAACCGCGCTATTCCTATGGGTCATTACTTACTCGGAAAAATCAATATTGAAGAACATCATATAGATGAAGCAAAAGAAGAACTTACGAAAGCAATGAAAATCGCAACAAGCACTGGATTCAGAAAACTCATCGATGATATTAATGCAGAATTGAAGAAATTAGCAGGATAATAGTAATCATAATCTATCTTTTTTGCGAGGTAGTTCGCTTTCATCATGTTATTTGTAGTATCCTCCAATAAAGGAATCGTGATCAACTACTGGTTTTTTATCCAGTTCTCCTCTTTCATAAGGAAAAGATGATATATATGATCTTGTAGCCCACGATGAACGATTCCTTCGTCTGATCAAAGGTACACCTTAAATTATGATTACTTCGCTCGTAGGAATGAACACCGAAAAGCTTAAGAAACAACGTTTAGCGAAAAGACAACAAATCGATCAGATGATATCTGGTGGTTTTTTTACAGGAACTAAAGAAGAAATCGAACAAACTAAAAAACAATGGCTTGTGGGTCTTACAGAAATGGAAACACCTCCGTATCGCTTTGGCGATATGGCTAGGAATTATCTTGAATTTTTGTTTGGGGAATAAAAAAACATTTATCAAGTCGTGTTTTGTCAAGGGTGTTGTGGTAAGATTTATATTTCTATTACTGAACGAAAGCGTATCAAGGCTTTTATTGCCACAGCATATTCAAGAAACGTTCAGCTGAAACAGTAAAAAAAGTCGGTGAATGTTTAATGTATATTCGCTGTGTTTGAACTACTTGGAATGACATGATACCGGGGAATAATTGTCTAAAATATTCTATATTCGTATTGAATTCTGTTTTACTGACTTTTACTTCAATGAGCATGAGTGGTTTTTTATTTTCGATGAGAAGAAAATCGACTTCGCGTTTTTGTTTATCACGAATATAGAAGAGATCCGCATTGCGAAAACCTCCATCCTTGAGATACTCACAAAAACTGAGAAGTTGAACTGCGATAAAGTTTTCAAAACGCACCCCGGGATTAGTAATCCGTGTCCAATCATAGAGATAAGCTTTGGGTTCTTTGTGTAATGCATACTTCACTTTTTTCCCATAGGGTTTAAT
>CAZRKD010000135.1:0-625 GCA_964600515.1 uncultured bacterium | reverse complement strand
AAGAATTGAGACACATGAGCCATAGGATATGAGAAGATCTTCCCGAAGTGCATTTAAAGAAAGCGGCAGGCTTACTCGTTCTATCAACAGATCAAAAAAATGCTCCACTCTTGATATATCTGACACTCTCGAAAGATCGCGCAAATCCTCACGAAGTATTCTCTGCAAATATTCCCGTTGCCATAAACGAAGCGCTCGTTCAGATTGTTTTATAAAAGGCTCAGGAAATCCGCTGAATGCAAGTAAACGTTCGATAACCTCCTGAGGAATTGGCTCTCCATCCAAACGCTCAGTATTTGTTTCAAAATTAATCCGAGGCTCAACTCTCCGATTCAAAACTTCGTAAGGGGTGAGCGGCCACATATGAAGCAAATGGTAGCGTCCTACCATACTATCACCCGAACGCTGGAAAAATTCCAATCGTGCACTTCCAGAAACTAAAAAATGGAATTCTTGTCCAAAAGTATCATAATAGCCTTTGAGAATCGTTTTCCAACGAGAGAGTTTATGAATCTCATCAAGAACTATTCGTGGCTCCCGACCTACTATTCTTGCCGTTGATTCAAAAAAATGCGGATCTTTTCTCCAAAGCCGTCGAATCTTTTCATTATCCCAGTTGTAATAG
>CAZRKD010000134.1:0-5253 GCA_964600515.1 uncultured bacterium | reverse complement strand
ATTTAAGAACTACGCCCATGCAATTGGCATTAAAAATGTTGAATCAGGGCCTTTTGTTCGAAGCTCCTACTACTCTGAAAACACATTGCACAATATCCAAAAATAAGCTATAATTAAGTATTGTAAAATAATGTAGCTTATGAATAGACAATTCCTAAAATTTTATCTCAATACATTCGATTATTTGATTAATCTTCTCGACATAAAAGAATCAAATTTTCGTAATCATGCCCATATTATTGCTCGTTATGCGGAGCTTATTGGAAAAGAACTTGGATTATCGGATGGAGAAATGAGTGAAACAATGCTTGCAGCATATTTTCATGATTTTGGAAGATTACTTACCGGAATAAAAGAATCGACTGAAGATAGAGAGCTTATTGAAGAGTTTGTCGAAAAAATAAATCCCCCTTTTGATATTATGAATATCTTGAAAAATATTAAAGAGCATTATGATGGAAGTGGCCCACAGGGATTACAGAAAGACCAAATTCCAATCGCTTCGCGTATCATTCCTTTAATTAATTATTTTGAATATCATATTAAACAAAACGAAGAAGAACTTGAAGTAATAAAAAAAGAACGAGCACTCCGAAAGATTGCTACAAAATCGGGAAGTATTTTTGATCCACTGGTTGTTGAAGCTTTTATTCGAGTTTTAAAAAAAGAGCACACTGATATTTATGAACGCATGAGCTTTCTCAAAACTCGCACTCATATTGTCCTTGCTGCGCATAATAACTATAGCGCAAGCGTAATCAAATTACGGCTCGTTAAAGAAGGTTTTGGTATTATTAAAGTCGAAGATCCTCTCTCTTTTTCTGAAACAGAGAGTGGCTCGGGCTACGATCTTATCATCGCGGATCGCGAATTTGCTGATACGCTCCCTGTAAGCTTTAATAATGGAATTCCATTTATTCTCTATGAATCAAAAGAAAAAAATACTTCATCAATTCATACCCAAAATGCGCTTCATGTACATACATATCCCATCTCAATTGATGCTCTTACTCGCAATGTTACTGAATTCATCAATACGTTTAGTAAAAAATCAGAAGGATTTAAAGAAACTGCAGGTTTTTTTGAGAGAGCTGGAAGTTTTTACAAGGCTGCTGAAATATATCGCGAATTAGGTGATCATCGATCAGCAGCTCACATGTACGAAAAGGCACATGATTTTAATATGGCTGCTCATATGTATTTAACCATTGATGATATTGACCAATGTGCTCAAGCATATGAACGAGCAAAAAAATATGAATTAGCCTCAAAATATTATGGCCAAGTCGGTAATATACTCAAGCAAAATGAGATGTATGAAAAGCTTGGTAAATACTATGCGCTCGGTAAAAATTATTTTCGAAGCCATAAACTCGATGAAGCAATTATTGTTTTACAAAAAGTTGAAACAAGCTCAGGAGATTTCAAAAAAGCATCGCATCTTTTAGGGAAAATTTTCATGGCCCAAAAAAGATTTGGGGCTGCAATTATTAGCCTTGATAAAGCTATTAGCGGTGAGGAGATTAACAAGCGCAATTGTAAATCATTTTATTTACTAGGTCGCTCGTACGAAGTTGATAATCGTTTAGATAAGGCGCTTATTATTTATGAAAAAATTTTAGGCGAACAATTTGATTACCTCGATGTTCTTGGACGTATTGATAGTATTAAAAAAAGAATTGAAGAACAAAAAGAGGCCGAAGAAAAAGCAAAAGAAGCAGCTCGTTTTATCATTCCATCAAAAATTGAATCCGAAAAAAAACCTCGGTATAAAAAGATTAAAGAAATTGGTCGAGGTGGCATGGGCACTGTTTATGAGGCGCTTGACACTGTACTCGATCGAACCGTTGCCCTCAAAGTGCTTGCGGCGAATTTACAAAAAGATCAAAAAGTAGTTGAGACCTTTATTCGTGAAGCAAAGTCTGCAGCGAGGCTTAATCATATTAATATTGTCACGGTCTATGATGCTGGTATTCAAGAAGGTAGTTACTATATTGCAATGGAATTAATTGATGGTTCAACGATTCGAGAAATTTTAAAAAATCGACGCCTTTCAATTGGATCTGTCATTGGTCTTTTAAAACAAATAACCCGCGGCCTCGAATATGCACATAAAAATTCGATTATCCATCGTGATCTTACGACCAATAATATCATGCTTACCGCAAATAAAATTGTTAAAATCATGGATTTTGGCCTTGCACGCGTGATTAAACATTTGATGAGTGAGCAATCCATAATTGGCGGCACTCCATCATTTATGTCTCCTGAACAAGTTGAAGGAGATCCGATTGATCATCGCTCAGATATTTATACATTGGGTGTTTCAATATTTGAAATGTCCACCGGCGAAGTACCTTTTCAAAAAGGCGATTTAGGCTATCATCATCTCCATACTTCCCCTCGCGAACCAAAATTAATTAACCCAAAAATTCCTGACTTTTTGAATACCATGATTCTCAAATGCCTCGAAAAAAATCCGAATAATAGATTTCAATCAGTAGGAGAAATTATTGGATTACTGAATCAGATGGCTAAGTAGCGAGAGCGATTCGAATTATTGTAAGCCCTCAGAAAATACCATTGATTACAGCACGAGAAATTCAGTACAGTAAACTCGTAATTTTTTGTGGAGGATCTTATGAAAAATAAAGAGTTTGATACCATCTTGAAAGAAAATCGTCTTTTTAAACCATCACCTGAATTTTCTAAAAACGCTCATATTTCATCATTAAAAGATTATGAACGAATCTATAAAGAAAGCATTGAAGACAATGAAAATTTTTGGAGTAACGTTGCGGAAGAACTACATTGGTTCAAAAAGTGGAACCATGTTCTTAACTCAAAAGAAGCTCCATTTTATAAATGGTTTGAAGGTGGAAAAACAAATATTGCGTATAATGCACTTGATCGGCATCTTACAACGTCACGGGAAAATAAAATAGCACTTTTGTGGGAAGGTGAACCAGGAGATAAAAAATCTTTCAGCTACTTGCAACTTACTCAAGAAGTAAAAAAATGCGCAAATATTTTGAAAGATTTAGGAATACAAAAAGGCGATCGTGTAATTATATATCTTCCCATGATTCCAGAACTTGCGATTTGTGTTTTAGCATGTGCTCGCATCGGTGCTGTTCATTCAGTTATTTTTGCTGGCTTTGCAGCCGAAGCAATTAAAGATAGAATTGACGATTGCAAAGCAAAACTCGTCATCACTGCTGATGGAGGCTACCGACGAGGAAAAGTTCTTTCACTCAAAAATATTGTTGATGAAGCAATTAAAGAATGTCCAACGATTCAAAATGTTTTGGTTATTCAAAGAAAGCACGATGAAGTATTCCCAAGTACCATGAAACCAAAAAGAGATCATTGGTATCACGAATTGTATAAAAATGCTTCATCACAACATGAAGCAGAAAAAATGGATAGTGAAGACATGCTCTTTTTATTATATACAAGCGGGACAACGGGAAAACCTAAAGGCATTATACATACAACCGGTGGGTACATGACATATACCTATCTAACCACAAAGTATGTTTTCGATCTTCATGATACCGATGTTTTCTGGTGTACTGCCGATATTGGTTGGGTTACGGGCCATAGCTATCTTGTCTATGGACCACTCTTAAATGGCGCAACGGTTTTAATGTATGAAGGAACTCCAAATTTTCCTGATGAAGGTCGCTTTTGGAAACTTATTCAAGATTATGGAGTAAACATTTTTTATACTGCTCCAACAGCAATTCGAACCTTTATGAAATGGGGCGATGAATGGCCACACAAATATGATCTTTCATCGCTGCGACTTTTAGGAACCGTTGGTGAGCCTATCAATCCTGAAGCATGGATGTGGTATCATCGCATTATTGGGAATGAAAAATGTCCCATTGTCGATACATGGTGGCAAACCGAAACCGGAGGAATAATGCTGACGCCTCTTCCCGGTGCAATCTCGACAAAACCAGGAAGTGCAACCCTGCCCTTTTTTGGTATAGAACCAGGAATTTTTACTAATGATGGAAAAGAAACCGATGCAGGATATTTAGTCATTAAAAATCCATGGCCTGGAATGCTCCGAGGTATTTATGGTGATCCAGAACGCTACATAAAAACATATTGGTCAAAATGGAATAATACTTATTTTCCTGGTGATGGAGCACGAAAAGATAAAGACGGGTATTACTGGATTCTCGGCCGAGTTGATGATGTCGTTAATGTTTCTGGTCATCGCATTGGAACATCAGAGCTCGAAAGTATTTTTATTGAACATCCTTCTGTTGCCGAATCAGCAGTGATTGGAGCACGCCACGAAATCAAAGGTCAAACACTTATTGCGTTTGTAAGTTTACGTGGAGGACAAAAATCTTCACCTGCTTTAGAAAAAGAACTGATGCATTTAATCGAAACAAAAATTGGAAAATTTGCCTGCCCTGAACGAATTATATTTTCAGCTGATGTTCCCAAAACGCGATCGGGAAAAATTATGCGCCGATTACTTCGCGACATTGCCGAAGGCCGCACGCTCGGAAATGTAACAACGCTCGCTGATCCGAGTGTTATTGAAAGCTTGAAGACACAGTATAATGAAGAGTAATTAAATTCCTCGTAACTTCTTTCGAATTTTTTTAGTTTCTTTTGATGAAGTAAGTCGAGTAAATTCGTGCATCTTTTGAAGCCACTCCAATCGTTTTATTGGAGGAACCTGCATATATCTTTTAAGACGTTCTTCTTTTGTTTCCCATGTAAATATCATAAATCTTTTCTCAATGCTTTAATCTTTTCTAATGCTTCGATATCAATTTTATCTATTCCTCGACCCGTGTCTTTTTTCATTTTAATAAGATTATTAATGGAAAGTACCGGCAAAACAATATCGCCTACTTTTACCATAACAACGTCTGCTTTTCCATCTTCATAAGTGACTGGAGTATCTATTATAATATCTACTTCTTTGAGCTCATCATCTTTATAAAAATTAAATGCTTTCATATTTTTGTTTTCGATCCAATCAGTTCTTGTATCTTTATCAGCAATATTCATTGGATTAACGGGTTGCTTAACCCCATATCCCATATCAAGCAAAATTCTTACAATTTTGGCAAGATTCTCATTGCTCATTTCAACTAAAATATCTAAATCTACCGTATTTCGTATGGAACCATGAAGCTTAAGCGCAATACCTCCTACCAAAATATACTTCACTTTCTCCTCTTGAAATTTTCTAAAAATCTCTTCGTAAAAAAACATGTA
>CAZRKD010000133.1:0-5348 GCA_964600515.1 uncultured bacterium | reverse complement strand
AAAAATAGAACTTAATGAATTACAACAAGTATTTCTTACATCAAAGCTTGATTATTATCTTTTTTCACCATTATTAAATAAAGACAAAAAGCATGCGCTCGTGAATGAAATTTTTAAACATAATGATTTTATGCCGGTAACACGAAAATTTATGGCGCTCTTAATTGAAAAAAAGAGAATTGATTTTTTTGCCGCTATTCTTGAACACTTTACCTCTCTCTATCATAAAGAAAAAAACATCGTAAAAGTTGAATGTGTGAGCGCTCGAGAATTAGACGCTACAACGTTAGATAATCTTACTCAAAAATTACAAACTACGTTTAAAAAGAATATCATCTTAGATACAACAATAAATAACTCTCTTATTGGAGGACTTACCTTACACATAGGAAGTCGTCTCTACGATTTTAGCATTAAGAATCAATTAGAAACTATCGCAAGGAGAAAAGAGTATGGCACTAAGAATTGAAGAAGTATCAGAAATTATAAAAGCACAGATTTTAAGTTTCGATAAAAAAATAGATACAAAAGAAGTTGGGCGAGTTCTTGTTGTTGGGGATGGCATCGCGCGTATTTATGGTTTAGACAACGTAATGGCATCAGAAATGGTTGAGTTTGAAAATGGCGTTAAAGGCGTTGTACTTAATCTTGAAGAAGAAAATATTGGTGTCGCCATATTCGGGGAAAGTACCGAAATTAAAGAAGGCGATACCGTACGACGAACCAATAAAATTCTCCAAGTTCCCGTAGGTGAAAGTTTACTCGGCCGTGTTGTTGATCCTCTGGGAAATCCAATCGATGGCAAAGGTGCTATTGGAGTAAAACATACACGAAATATTGAAATTAAAGCCCCGGGAATTGTTGCACGAAAATCAGTTCATGAGCCGCTTCAAACAGGATTAAAGGCAATTGATTCGATGGTCCCAATTGGACGAGGGCAACGAGAGCTCATTATTGGTGACCGAGGAACGGGCAAAACAGCAATTGCCATTGATACGATTATCAATCAAAAAAACGCTGGTGTATATTGTATCTATGTAGCCATTGGACAAAAGCAAAGTACGATTGCTCAAGTTGTCGACAAATTAAAACTCCATGGTGCTATGGAATACACAACTGTCGTTGCAGCATCAGCCTCTGATCCTGCACCATTACAATATATTGCGCCTTATGCTGGAGTAACCATGGGAGAATACTTCCGTGATAAAGGAAAACATGCACTCATTGTATATGATGATCTTTCAAAACATGCGGTAAGCTATCGCCAACTTTCATTACTTCTTCGCCGACCTCCAGGGCGAGAAGCATATCCGGGAGATATTTTTTATTTACATTCACGACTTCTTGAACGAGCCGCTAAATTAAATGATGCCAATGGAGGCGGTTCATTAACGGCACTTCCTATTATTGAAACTCAAGCAGGCGATGTTTCGGCCTATATCCCTACTAATGTTATTTCAATTACTGATGGACAAATCTATCTTGAAGGAAATTTATTTTATTCAGGAATTCGCCCCGCTATTAACGCCGGTCTTTCAGTATCGAGAGTTGGCGGGAGTGCGCAGATTAAAGCAATGAAAAAAATTGCAGGTTCAATGCGCCTTGAACTCGCTCAATATCGAGAACTCGCTGCATTTGCGCAGTTTGGAAGTGACCTTGATAAAGCAACTCAACGACAAATCGAGAGAGGAAGCCGACTCATGGAAATTTTAAAACAACCTCAATATGCGCCTCTCGCTGTTGAAAAACAAATTCTCATTATATTTGTAGCTACACAAGGTTATATCGATACTATTGATGTTAAAAAAATTCCTCACTTTGAAAAAGAGCTCTATGAATTTTTTGATGCACGCTATGCTTCGCTTTTAGAAGAAATACGCAACAAAAAAGAAATTACGAAAGACCTTGAGGCAAAATTACGAAAAGCATTAGACGAATTTAAAGAGAAATACAATGGCTAGTTTACGAGACATACGAAAACGAATTGTGAGCGTTAAAAATACGCAAAAGATTACGCGAGCAATGAAAATGGTTGCGGCCTCAAAGCTTCGTCGCGCGCAGAATAATTTATCGCATGCGACTCGCTATACAAAGGCATATGAAGGAATACAAGCACAACTTTCAAAAAGTGTAGATTTTAGTTTTTTTCCGCTTGGTAAAAAAAGAGAATCAAAAAATACCTTACTCATCATCATGACCGGTGATAAAGGGCTATGTGGCTCTTTCAATACCAATCTTATTAATACAGGTGAACAAAAAATAAAAGAATATCGAGATACGGACACTCCGCTTACGCTCATTACCATTGGAAAAAAAGGACAAGCTTTCTTCGCAAAAAAATTGGGTGGAGAAATACAGAATTCTTTTACTATGGATCAAATGTTTAAAGAAAATTTGAATACAACACTTGTAGCTTCTTTAATAAATGATTTTCTTACGGAGAAATTCGATACAGTATCTATTATTTATGGACATTTTAATTCCGCTATTTCAACTACACCAAAAATAGTTAACCTGCTACCATTGAATATGAAAAATACAGAAAATAATGGAATTCAAAGTGATAGAGAACCGCTCTTTGAACCAAATAAACAAGAAGTTCTCACATCGTTTTTAGAGCATTCAGTACAGAATGCCTTTTATATGGCTCTGGTTCATACCCATGTTTCAGAAATTAGTTCTCGAATGGTTGCTATGGATTCGGCAACAAATAACGCAAAAGATTTGATTGGAAAATTAGCCCTTGATTATAATAGAAAACGTCAAGCAGCAATTACAAAAGAAATGTTAGAGATCATTGGAGGCAAAGAAGCCTTAACGAATTAGGAGAAATTATGAACGAAGGTATAGTCAAACAAGTAATGGGGCCCGTTGTGGATATTGCATTTGAAACAGGTGAATTACCTGAGATCTATAATGCAATTCGGTTAACAAACCCGGCGATTAATAATAAAAAAGATAATTTGACGGTTGAGGTTGCAATGCACTTGGGTGAAAAAATGGTTCGCTGTGTTGCAATGGATTCAACCGATGGTTTAACACGCGGAATGAAGGCACAGGATACCGGTGAAAAAATTACCATGCCCGTTGGCCGAGAAACATTGGGTCGCATTATGAATGTTACGGGAGATCCGGTTGATGAATTAGGTGAAATTAAAACTAAAAAACGATTGCCCATTCATAGAAGACCTCCAACATTTGATGAACAAGCAACTGAAGTTAAATCATTTGAAACCGGAATTAAAGTTATTGATCTTCTCGCGCCCTATCCCAAAGGCGGTAAGATCGGACTCTTCGGCGGAGCTGGAGTTGGAAAGACTGTTATCATTATGGAACTCATCCATAATATCGCGAAAGAACACGGCGGTTATTCAGTATTTGCTGGCGTTGGGGAACGAACGCGTGAAGGAAATGATTTGTGGCATGAAATGAAAGAATCAAAGGTTTTGGATAAAACAGCACTCGTCTATGGCCAGATGAATGAACCTCCAGGGGCACGTGCTCGCGTTGGCTTAAGCGCGCTTACACAAGCAGAATATTTTCGAGATGAAGAAGGCCAAGACGTGCTCCTTTTCATTGATAATATTTTTCGATTTACTCAAGCAGGAAGTGAAGTGTCAGCGCTTTTAGGAAGAATTCCATCGGCAGTAGGTTATCAACCAACGCTCTCAACCGATATGGGCGAATTGCAAGAACGAATTACAAGTACAAAAAAAGGATCGATCACCTCGGTACAAGCAATTTACGTTCCTGCGGATGACTTAACCGATCCCGCACCTGCGACGACTTTTTCACACTTGGATGCAACAACGGTTTTGTCGCGACAAATTGCGGAATTAGGCATTTATCCCGCGGTTGATCCACTTGATTCAACTTCGCGATTACTTGATCCAGGCGTTATTGGAGATGAACATTACAAAGTTGCACGCGATGTTCAGAATATTTTACAAAAATATAAAGACCTCCAAGATATTATAGCCATTTTAGGAATGGATGAACTCTCCGAAGAAGATAAGCTTACGGTTCAACGCGCGCGACGAATTCAGCGTTTTTTATCACAGCCATTTTTTGTTGCCGAGGCATTTACGAATACCCCGGGAAAATATGTCAAACTCAAAGACACTATTCGAGGCTTTAAAGAAATTACTGAAGGCAAACACGATACATTACCCGAAGGTGCATTTTATATGGTTGGAAGCATCGAAGAAGCAATTGAAAAAGCAAAGAAGTTAAACGAATAATTATGAATCTAATAATACAGAGTAAAATTGCAACAAAATTAAAACAAGATGATGTTAAAGAACTCTATGTTCCTACCGAACTCGGTGAGGTTGGGATCCTCGAGGCGCATACTCATTATATGACAAAAGTTTCGAAAGGCGAACTACGTTATTTTGATTATGGAAACAAAAAAGAAACACTTGAAATCGAACCGGGCTTTTTGAGTGTTTTAAATGATGAGATTATTATTTTGGAAACTATATGATCTACCCATTTAAAAACATAAAACCTACTCTTGGCAAAAATATTTTTATTGCAGAAAGCGCTTCGATTATTGGTGACGTATTCTTAGATGAAGAAGCTAATATTTGGTTTGGCGCTGTCCTTCGTGGAGACACAGGCCCAATCAAGATTGGCAAACGAACCAATATCCAAGACAATTCAGTACTGCATGTCCGTCATGGAAATGTCTGTTCACTCGGCAATGATGTTACGGTTGGCCATAATGCAATTGTTCATAATGCCACCGTTAAAGACCGCGTTCTTGTTGGCATGGGCGCAATTATTATGGACGATGTTGTTATCGAACCCGACGCAATGATAGCTGCCGGAGCCTTTGTTTCACCGGGCACTATTATTCCATCAGGAACGCTTGCCCTCGGCTTTCCCGCCAAAGTAAAACGAGATCTAACTAAAGATGAATTAGCATTTCTCAAAGAATCGGCAATGAATTATGTAAAGCTAGCAAGGGAATATTTGAATCGATAAATTTTTATGGCACGCTTACTTCAAATAGCACAATTAGGACATTCGATACTACGACAAAAAGCTCAAATAATTACAGATTTCAAAAGCAAAGAAATTCAATCACTCATTGATGACATGCTTGCAACAGTAATTGAATCGCAAGGAGTAGGACTGGCTGCTCCACAAGTCTATGCATCCTATCAACTATTCATTATGGCATCACATCCTAATGCACGATACCCTTATGCTCCCTACATGGAGCCCTTTGCACTGATCAATCCTGAAATTGTAAATCATTCAGAAGAAACAGTAAAAGATTGGGAAGGATGCTTGAGTGTTCCTGGAATACGTGGCTTAGCCCCTCGATATAAGAAAATTCA
>CAZRKD010000132.1:0-5358 GCA_964600515.1 uncultured bacterium | reverse complement strand
ATTATGTTGGCATTGATGTCGTTCAAAAAATTTTTATGGTTATGGGAAATTACATTAAAGAAGAAACTTTCCATCACGAGCTTATTATAAATTTTGTAAATGCTAAGATTTATGGTGGCCAAGATGCACAGGGTTTTCACAAAGATGGAATTTTCAAATATAAAGATGATAAACCAATTGCTCTTTTTAGCCTTGAGGAAAAAAAATATATTTCATTTGACTTAGGAGATTGGATTTCTAAGATTTATGGAAAGTTAGGACAGTTACCTTCTTCACATCAATCCTGGAAAATAATCGTTAAAGATAAAAATAAAAATGAAAAACTCAAAAATTATTTCAAAGAATTATTGAACCAAAAGACTTTAGGTGGCGAGCTTGCAAGAAAATATTTACTCCACTCAAAAGAGATCGCAAAGCGTTTGGTAGAAACAAAAGTTGCAAAAAGTATTGACGATGTAAATACGGTTTTAGAACATGGATTTTTTCATGCGTATGGACCATATAATAATTATTATTAAACAATGAATAAACTATTGAAAAAAATCTATATCACGGCCGGTTACAACACGACATTCATGGGTGTAGGCAGAAAGGAATTTAATCCAAATGTCCCAATGCCGACGTTTGAGACATATCTCAAAGAAGCCGCAGATGGAGTTATGAAACAAATTCCTAATCCACAATTTGATGAAGGTGTTCTTGGTAATTTTATGGCTGCGCGATTTATTCGTCAGGCAAATTTACCAGGATTTTTACCAGCATTTATTCCACAATTAAAATACAAACCATGCACAAGCGTCGAAGGAGCTTGTGGATCAGGTGGATTAGCAGTATTTAATGGCGTTCGAAGTGTGCTCTCTGGACTTGCCGATAGTGTGTACGTATGCGGATTTGAAATGCAAAATACCATGAAAGCAGTGTATGGTGCTGATATTCTTGCGGGTGCTGCGTATCATGCCCAAGATCGAAAAAATGGCCAAGCACATTTTTTTCCTGGTTTATTTTCCGAACGCGCTGGTGCTTACTATGAAAAATATGGATATGATATCACTCGCAAAGCAATGGCAATGTGGTATGAATATTCAATTAAAAATGCACGCAAAAATCCTAAGGCTCAGGAATATCACAATACAACGGAAGATCTTTTAGCATTGGGGATGCTAAAACCGAGTGCTGATATATTTGTTCCCTGTCTCAATCTTTTTGATTGTTCCAAAGTTTCCGATGGCGCATCTGCACTGGTTGTTGCTTCAGAAGAAGGTTTACAAAAATTAGGAATTAAAAAAGAAAACGCTATTGAAATAATTGGTATTGGCGGAGCAGAAGGGGATATTACCAATAAACCAAAAGATCTAACTGTTTTAGATACGACCGCTACCGCAGGCAAAAAAGCTTTTGCCATGGCAGGTATTGCAAAAAATGATATTTCATTTTTAGAGCTTCATGATTGTTTTACGATTACCGGACTTTTAGCATTAGAAGCGCTTGGCTTTGCAGATCATGGACAGGCAGTTCATTTTGTTTTAAATGGAAATATTGGGATTACTACAAACGTGGCCGTAAATCTTTCTGGTGGACTTGGTGGATTTGGTCATCCCACAGGTGCAACCGGAGTTCGCCAAATGGTCGATTTATATGAACAGCTTACTGCAAAAGCACCAAATCAAGGCACAATAAAAACCCCATATGGAATGATGGTAAGCATGGGTGGCAATGATAAAACGGTAACGGCATTTATTGTGAAAGGACGAGAATGAATCGCTTTTACGAACAACGAAAAAAATTACGTGATTTAATCAATGGTCCTGGCCTCATGCTCCCCGGAGCTTTTAATGCGATCACCGCAAAATTAGCCGAGCGAGCAGGATTTAAAAGTATTTACATTTCTGGCGCCGGGCTTGCAAATGGCCAAGGCTTTCCTGATATAGGCCTTTTAAGTCTTTCCGAAGTTATTACGTTGTCAAAATATATTGTTGATGCTGTGACGATTCCATGTATTGCAGATGCAGACACGGGATTTGGTGAAGTAATCAATGTTACTCGCGCCGTAAAAGAATTTGAAAAAATTGGTGTTGCGGGGATTCACATTGAAGATCAAATGCTTCCTAAACGTTGCGGGCATCTCGAGGGTAAAGAACTCATCAGCACGGAGGCTATGTGTGAAAAAATTAAAGCAGCGTTACTTGCACGACAAGATAAGAATTTTTTAATCATTGCTCGAACTGATGCACGAGGTGTTGAAGGTTTTCATAAGGCCCTTGAACGTGCACGCGCATATGTGAGTACAGGAGCTGATGCAATTTTTATTGAAGCATTAGAATCAAAAGACGAATTTAAGAAATTTGCGATGGAAGTTAAAGTACCGCTCTTAGCAAATATGACTGAATTTGGAAAATCAGAATTACTCAGTTTCGATGAACTTACGAGCCTAGGCTACAAAATGGTTATTTATCCCATGACCGCATTTCGAGTTATGATGCAAGCTACTGAAGAAACATATAAAGAATTATTCAAAAAGGGCACGCAAAAAGATTTTATTAATAAAATGCAAACGCGAAAAGAATTATATGAAGTACTTGAATATGATCAGTATGCTGAATTAGATAAGAAAGTAGCTGGGTATAAAAAGGATTTATAAAATATGTCCGAAGAAATAATTTCTCCTAAAGGCCTTGCCGGCGTTGTAGTTGACGATAGCGCCATCAGTAAAGTTGATGTAGAAATTAATCAGCTTATTTATCGTGGTTATGATATACAGAGCTTAACAATAGAATCTTTCTTTTTAGAAGTCGCGTATTTACTTTTGTATGGAGAACTTCCAAAGAAAAAAGATCTTGATGCATTTTTACTTTTCGAAAAAGAAAATCGAGAAGTTCCTGAAAAAATTTATAATCTTTACAAAAGCGTACCAAAGTATGCACATCCTATGGATTCGCTGCGATTAGGCGTTACAATGCTGGGCATTCTCGATAAAGAAAATATCCTCGGCGATATCAATAAAGAAAAAATATTCCAAAAAGCAAAAAACCTGCTTTCGAAAATTCCAACTCTTATCGCAAACGGATATCGTATTTCTCATGGATTACCGGTAGTGAGCCCACGAAAAGATTTAGATTACAGCGAAAATTTTTTAAGAATGATTACAGGCATTGATATAAACGATGATGATATTGTCAAAACTTTTGACGTAACGATGATTCTCTATGCTGAGCATGGTTTTAATGCATCGACGTTTGCGGGACGAGTAACTGCTTCAACGCTTTCAGATTATTATTCCGCCGTTGCTTCTGCGATTGGAACGCTCAAAGGTCCACTGCACGGCGGTGCTAATGAGCAAGTAATGTACATGCTTCAAGAAATTGGAACTAAAGATAAAGCGCAAAAATATATTACAGATACATTAGCAAAAAAAGATAAGATCATGGGATTTGGTCACAGGCTTTATCGGACCGGCGATTCACGAACGCCAATCATAAAAGATCTCGGATGGAAACTCGCACGAAAGCTTGGTAATACTAAATGGCATGAAATTGCTGATGTTGTTGAAGAGACGATGAAACAGAAAAAAGACATTTTCCCAAATTTAGATTTTCCGTCGGCGACAGCATATTACTTAATGGGAATTCCCATCGAACTCTATACACCTCTTTTTGCCGCAAGCCGCATCACCGGCTGGAGCGCGCATCTTATTGAACAATTCGAAAATAATCGCCTCATCCGCCCGAGCTCGAACTATACTGGGCCGGAGAAGAGGGCGTATGTGGTGATTGATAAAAGATAATATATGAAAAAAATAGAAACAATTTTTACTCACACTTCGGATAATCGAAAGTCAGGTAAACTAGGAATAGATGAGGATCTTCAATTATATTGGAATGGACAACAGATTGTTACAGAACAAAGGATTAAGATATCTTTATGGGTGAATATTGCAGTTATTGTAGGATCTCTTTCTACTTTTATCATAGCTCTGTTTACAGTATTGATATATTTTAGAAAACCTTAACCGTTAGATAAAAACTATGCGTAAACGTCGGGACCGACATGTGAATACATTTGGTCGGAGGCATGTATGCTCGACTCCTTTGATTATTTCTATGTATCGTATATACTATTCTTTAAATAATTAATGGAGAATCTATGGTAAAGAAAATGTCGTGGAGAGAAATACGAAAAAAATATCCTGAACAATTTGTCCTTCTCGCACACTGTGAAGAAAAATTGAAGAACACTCATCGAGTTGTTATTACCAGTGGAGAAGTTATTTTAACTTCATCTGATGGGAAGAAAATTTATGATGAGTATTGTAAACAAGGGCAGCCCGATCATATGACCTTTGGGCATACTCACTCAATGAGCTTAGAAATGGAATCTGTGTCCTACTTAGGAATACGCCCTCAGTATGAATGAAATACCTTTTCGATTCCGTTCTGGTTTAATGTATGTTTCAATTACTATTGTTCATCAGGGGAAGAAATTAACTTTAGATAATTGTATTTTTGACACTGGTTCTGGCGGGACAGTTTTTGATACAGATGAGGTTTTTCAATTAGGAATTAAAGTAATGCCAGAAAGTCCTTTGAAAAGATTGAAAACCGTTGGAGGATATCAGACAGTCTTTGTGTCAAAAATCGATCGATTAATTTTTGGAAAAAAAAGCCTCAGCAATATTTTCATTGAAGTCGGAAATCTTCATTCAAAATTTGGTATTCAAGGAATTATTGGAACAGATACTATCCGTAATTTTGATTGGGAGATGCAATTTAGTAATAGTACTTTACGGACTCATGATTTCCCTCAATAGATTTTGAGAGTTTCCAATAATCAGGTAGAGAATCAAAAGGTAGGAACCGACATATGAACTTTGCCGTAAGCCGCATCACCGGCTGGAGCGCGCATCTCATCGAGCAATTCGAAAATAATCGCCTCATCCGCCCAAGTTCAAGATATGCGGGGCCAGGAAAGAGAAACTATTTGTCATTGGAGAAAAGATAATTCAAAAGGTGGGGACCGACATATGAATTATTCAAGTAATTTTATGAGCTGGTTAAATATCATGGGATTACGAAGATCAGAGGAAATAATTTTTGCCCATTTTTTCAGATAACGAGAATCTAATTTTTTGCCATGTCTGATAATAATATTCTTGATGTCGAGAATATCCTTTTCTCTGCCCGCAATTAATTTGAGTAAGATAAGATCTTCCTCTGTTGGAAAAGATGCGAGTCGATCAAAAAGTTTGATTCTTTGTTTTCTTTTGAAGGCCTCCTCTTCAAAGGGCATTTGACCAATGATAAAATCAAGATGCACGTTATTGTATATGATTTGAAATACTCCGCGAGTTTCTATGGATCGGTT
>CAZRKD010000131.1:0-5382 GCA_964600515.1 uncultured bacterium | reverse complement strand
ATGATATACTGGCTAATCTTGATATACCAACCGTTTTACGAAATAAACTTGAAATATCAGGTAAGCTTTATGGCCAAAGTCCATCAGAAGACATAAATGCTGATCCAGAAAAAACATTCATTGAAAACGTTCGTTTAGATTCTGGTAGAATGAGAAAGATTAATGAAATAATAGAATGGATACGAACACATACAAATAATGAGGGGAAATATGTAATTCCTTCGCGAGATACTACTGATGAAACTGAAAAAAAGCATGGAAAATGGATATCGCAAAATTTTCAATCATCGAAAACGGGACTTTCAAAATCAGCAAATGAATTATTCTATGAATACTTTGTACCCGATGATATACGGGATCATCTTGATTTGACACCTCAATTACAAAAAAGGCTCGAAGCATCTTGTCGTTTGTTTTAATGTTGTTTTCGTCTGAATACTATAAATCCTATCGAAACAAAACTTAAAAGGCGAGTATACATGAAACAATTCTTTTTCCTTTGACATACTACCTTATTTATATTGTATTATTCATTATTTAATGAATAATACATAAATTAGGTAGTAATTGGACATGTACAAGTCGCTTGGAAAAGTTGGAGCACATTTAATATCAATGCTCTATGATCAGAATAAGACTATATTTACGGTAAAAGATGTTCAGAAAATTACGGGATTAAAAAGAAATTCAGCTTCAAATCTTACGGGTAGACTTGTTCGTCATAGCATTATCGCTCGAATTAAGAAGGGTACCTTTATTATTATTCCACAAGAAATAAATAATCCCCACTATATTGGAAATTGGTTTGTAGCAGCAAGAGAAATGAGTAAAAGCAAGGACTATTATATTTCCCATTACAGCGCAATGGACATTCATAATATGGTTACCCATCCCATAACAAAAGTTCTTATAAGTTCTCCAGTACAAGAACATAAAAAACAAAAAATTATTGAACAGGTGAATTTTGAATTTATTTATACCAATAAAAAAAATATTTGGGGAATAGAAAATGTATGGGTTACAAAATCTGAAGAGGTCAGGGTAAGCACTATTGAAAGGACCATTATTGATTGCTTATACCAACCAAAATATTGTGGAGGTATCCTAGAAATTTCAAATGGTATATGGATGCAAAAAGAAAAAATAGATTTTGATAAGCTTTTTAAATATCTCAATACATTTGATAAAATTATTGTATGTAAAAGAGTAGGATATATTCTCGAGTGTTTAGGTTTAGCTGATACTAGATATTTAAATAAATTAAGGACAAAAAATAATAATAAGTATTATGTTTTAGATCCTCTGTTAACGCTCCATAAAACATACAAAAATTCATGGAAATTAATTGCTAATATTGGGCAAGAAGAAATACAACAAGCGGTGAGGGCCTGAGATGATAGAAGCAAGAAACTTATTTAAATTACAATCGAAATTAAGTGAGAGAGAAAAGACAATTCCTATAAAAACTATTGAAAAGAATTATGTGTTATCGTGGGTACTCATAGAAATTGCACAATCAGTCTTGTATAATAATGTGTGTTTTAAAGGAGGAACTGCATTAAAGAAGATTTATTTTCCTGATTATAGATTTTCAGAAGATTTAGATTTCACTCTGCTCACTAAAGTTTCAATTGAAGATTTAGTCTTACTACTCGAAGAAGTATATAAACAAGTTTTTGAAATTTCAAACATTAAACTTGTCCTGAAAAATAAAGAAAAACATCTCAATGGTTATACATTCTTTCTGAATTTTATCGGACCCCTTGAGGCAGATATAACAAGAGGCGAAATCAAGATCGATTTTACTCTCAATGAAAAATTAATTACACGGCCGATTCGAAAAATAATCGTAAGAAAATATGAGGAATATAAAGATATTCCCATAAACGTAAAAATTCAGGTATATTCGCTCATAGAAATATTTGTAGAAAAATATTTATGTGTTTTAGATAAGGCGAGGAATGAACCGAGAGATGTTTATGACCTATGGTATTTATTATCTAATAATGCTGTAAATAGTGAAGGAATTTTAGCATGTATTAAAGAAAAGGGGGCACACAAAAAGATGACCAATTTTAATATAAGCGAAATTCTATCTCAAAAAGAAGGTAATTATAAAATGCTCTGGTCGAAAAGATTGAAAAATCACATGATACATCTACCCTATTTTGATAAAGTGTATCGCGAATTGAAAAAATATCTACGATTGATACGTTAGAAGCTAGGCTACGAGGTGCGGCTCAAGCCACTTTTCGATTTCTTGAACATTCATCTCTTTCCGAGTTGCATAATCCTTTATTTGATCATTATTAATTTTACCTACAGCAAAATACTTTGATCAATTACCTATTAAATTACCTCATTAACCCAATAGTACCCAATTAACTCATAGTTTTTTCCACGTTGCATCTTTACCACGACCAAGACAACCAATAATCTTTCGTTTTTTAAGGTCTTTGAGTATTTTTCTTATCATGTCTAGCCCAACACCTGGACATGATTTCTTGAGCTCTGAAATACTAAATTTCCCCAGTTGTTTATCAATCACCGCAATTACCATTTCAGTTTTTGAGCCTCTCGGAGAATGTACGTGTCCGATTCTACGTTCAAATTCTTTATACGCAGTTTTTAATAGTGAAAGAATATAATTAATAAAAGGCCAGGGATCATGTTCTCCCGTATGCCATCCTTGAGAACTTTGCTCCAATGTCTCATAATAACGTTCTTTATTTTCCTCAATGAGTTTTTCAATACTAATGTATCGTCCTACCTCATAGCCTAAATGATATAATTGAAGTAAGAGTATAAGCCGCGAAACTCTGCCATTACCATCTCTAAATGGATGTATGCACAGGAAATCAAGATTAAAAGCAGCCAAGGCAATTAATGGATGAATGGCTTTATCCTTAATAATATCTTCCCATGATACGATCAATTCATTGACAGCTGCTTCAGTTTTACGCGCTGAAACTGTTTTAAATCGTATTCTTTCTCTACCATCAGGGTATTTCTCGATAATAGTAGAATCTTTTTCTTTATATTTTCCAGCATCCCAAATTTCACCTCTGGTTAATGCATGAAGTTTTTTCAACGTCTCTTCAGATATGGATAAGTCTCTATAATTCTCATGAATCAAGGTGAGAGTTTTTCGGTAACCTGCTACTTCTTCTTCGTTTCTATCTTTATATACGGCTTTTCCAAAGAGTACCGTTCCGATGCGTTTCTCTTCAATCTCAATTCCTTCAAGCCTATTCGAAGATAGAGAGCTTTCAATGAGAGCATGCTCTCTGAGCGTCTTTAGTTTTTGCGGAGCTTGGTGAGTGTAGAGTTCTTGTTTACCATGATATTCAGCTAAGTCAGAGATATACCAGTTTGTTACGGTAGAAATAGATTCGAGTGATTTTGAAAATAGGAGAAGAGTATTCATATAGCATTTTATGTACTATGTTAAGATACGAATAGTCCATTCCAATCGAAGTTTTGATAACATACTATTAGCTAGATTAATATCCAATATTAGGCGCAAGCCACTTTTCGATTTCTTGAACATTCATCTCTTTCCGAGTTGCATAATCCTTTATTTGATCATTATTAATTTTACCAAGCGCAAAATATTTCGATTCGGGATGAGCAAAGTAATAACCACAAACGGAAGCTGGAGGATTCATTGCATAGTGCTCAGTTAATGTAATATTATTATTTTTTTCTACTTCAAGTAATTCGAATAGTTTCTTTTTTTCAGTATGATCAGGACATGCAGGATAGCCCGGAGCAGGACGAATGCCACGATATGTTTCTCGAATAAGTTCTTCAGTATTGAAACTTTCATGAGGGGCATAACCCCACAGTTCTTTTCGTACACGTTTATGCATCATTTCTGTAAGTGCTTCAGCTAAACGATCAGCAAGTGATTGAACCAAAATTCTCTTATAATCATCGCCTGCTTTTTTATATTTTAGAGATAACTCTCGCTCTCCTATTCCTGTTGTTACCGCAAAGAAACCTACATAGTCTTTAATATGTGTTTCTTTTGGCGCAACGAAATCTGATAATGCATAATAAATGTGCTCATCTTTATTTTTTATTTCTTGTTGTCGAAGTGTACAAAAACGCATGAGAAGTTTATTTCTCGTTTCATCACTATATAGTTCGATATCGTCTCCGCTACTATTCGCTGGATACAAGCCCACAATTGCCTGCGCGCGTAATTGCTTTTTATTGATAATTTCATTGAGTAAAATGTGCGCTTCATCAAAAAGTTTTCGTGCTTCTTTCCCAACTTTTGGATCTTCAAATATTCGCGGATATTTTCCATTCAATTCCCATGTCATGAAAAAAGGTGTCCAATCAATATATGAGCGTATTTCTTCAATCGAAATATCATTAAAAATTCGCGTTCCAATAAATGATGGAGTCGTAATAGGTATGTGTGGCCAATCGCTCTTGAATGAATGGCGCCGAGCTTCTTCAATGCTCGTAAATTGCTTGGCTCCAAGCTTTTTTGTAAAAGCTTCTTTTAAATTCGTATATTCTTTGTGTACTTCATTTATTAAAATTTCTCGTTGATTAGTATCTATAAGACGAGAGCAAATGCCAACGCTCTTTGAAGCATCTTTAACATGAATCACACCATTATTATATTCAGGAGCAATTTTTACTGCCGTATGTTTTTTTGACGTTGTTGCACCGCCAATAAGAAGAGGTAATTGAATATTATTTCGTTTCATTTCTTTTGCCACATGAATCATTTCATCAAGCGATGGAGTAATGAGACCAGAAAGTCCGATAATATCTACTTTCAAATCAAGCGCTGTTTTAAGAATGTGGTCACCGGGCACCATAACGCCAAGATCAATAATTTCATAGTTATTACAGGCAAGCACTACGCCTACAATATTTTTACCGATATCGTGAACATCTCCTTTAACTGTCGCCAGAAGAATTTTTCCGGCGGTTTTTCTTGCGTTATTTTCTTTTTCTTTTTCAATAAAAGGTTGTAAATAAGCGACTGCTTTTTTCATGACACGTGCGCTTTTTACAACCTGAGGTAAAAACATTTTACCTGTTCCAAAAAGATCGCCAACAACATTCATTGCATCCATTAAAGGACCTTCGATAACATCGAGTGGCCGCTTGGACTTCCCACGAGCTTCTTCGGTATCAACTTCAATAAAATCAGGAATTCCTTTAACTAAAGCATAGCGAAGTCTTTCTTCAACAGCAGTTTCTCTCCATGCAAGTGTTTCTTCTTTTTTTGTGCTGCCACCTTTTACTGACTCCGCAAAACTAACTAATCGTTCCGTAGCATCAGGTCTCCTATTAAAAAGAACATCTTCAACTAATTCGAGCAAAGCTTTTGGAATCTCATCATACACCGTAATC
>CAZRKD010000130.1:0-5413 GCA_964600515.1 uncultured bacterium | reverse complement strand
TATTATTTGTCTCAGCTTTCAGAAGCTGACCAGAAAGAGTTATTCATTCTTTGTCTCGAATACTTTAAAAATAGTTGGCAGCATTCTCAATCTTTTGAAGATCAAAGAAGTATATTCAATTGCTATATTACTTTAGAACAATATAAAAATGCTGAACTCGCTCTTCTTTCAATGTACCAGCAATTAATAGATATTGGAAGCCACGATCTTGTGCTCGAGATGATTGAATGCTTGGAAAGTAAAAATGACAACATAGATATACGATTACGGCTTGCTCAAGTTGAAATATATGAATTTCTTGCTGAGCATTCTAAATGCCTTCAAGCTATTCAACAGTTAGAAGTAAAATTAGACAAAGTTTTCTGTTTAGATCTGATGCTGTTAAAGATAGTGGCTCTCCAAGGAAAAGCGGAAGGTAAAAATAATATATTAAACTTAATCAAAGATCTCTTGGAACGTATAGAAATCGGTAAAAGAGATAAAGATTCTCTTCTATTAGTGTATTATAAAAATCTTGATGTATTAGAGATCGAAACACTCTACGAACGTTTAAAAGTAAATTTGATTTCATATGGTAACGCTAATCGAGAAATAGTAACTGATATTAAAAGGATTGAGGCACTCTTAGACAATGTACAAAACACTCCAAAATATTCATTTCTACAAGCAACCTGGCTTTATTGGAGAGGAGTGCATCTTTTTTATAATGAAGGAAATATTTCTCAAGGAATTTCATTAATTGAGGAATCGATACAATTCTATGAAACTACGAATAATAAACGTAAGATCGCGTGGCACTATTATGCGTTAGCTTGCTTTTATTCAATAGTTTGTGAGTATGAAAAAAGTTCTGAATATCTCAATAACTCTATAGAAATATGTCGAACGTATAATTATGATTATATTATGAAATTTTGTATTAATTTAGAAGGGGAGAATTATATTACAAGGGGGAAATTTTCAGATGCTTTACGGTCTCTTTTATCAGTACAAGATTTATCAAATGACATTACTCAGACAACAGGAAACGTATATACCCATATGTCCTTATCTAATGTTTTAATTCTTTTAGAAAGATATGAGGAAGCAAAAAAAATCTTAGATACTATAGAAGCAAGAGCTGATAAAACGACATGGCTTGAGAAACCAAGGTATCTCTTACTTATTAGGTTACAACTCTTTTTAACTATGCGATTAAATGAAAAGGAGAAAGCCAATAAATATGCTACATTACTTATAAGAAATCTTGCATCCAATGAAAATTTATCAACCGCTATTTATTTATATAATACATTAGCACACTATTGTTTGACTATCAATGAGTTAGAAAAATCGAAAGAATACGCTCTCAAAGTTATAAAGGCCATTGAGGTTAAAGATATTACTAGGACTCAATTGGCTGAATCATATTATATCTTAGCTTTAGTCGAGTACCATTTAAAAGAGTATGTGACTTCATTTCGCTATATAGACCAAGCAATCGAACTATTTAGAAATTCACAAGGAATGCATGGATTATCAAAGACCTTACTACTCAAGGCAGAAATTTACTATAGAGAAGAGAAATATGATGATGCAAAAAAAATCCTTCAGGAGGCAATAGCAATTGGTAAAGACAATGGATATACTTATCATAGAGCGAAGGCTCAAACACTTCTGTCGAGTGTATACCTCGAGCTTGGTAAGATTACGCTTTGCTATGAAAGCCTTATCGAGGCTTTGCCTCTGGCGATAGCAAGATCATATTATGATATCGTAACTATATGTTATAAGATTCTCGGGTATTTCTTTAAATATTCTCTTTCCCAAGCTATCAAAAAACGTATTAATGATGATTATAAAATAAAAACTATAGAAGACATTACGGTGCTTTATGAGAAATACTTTGATCGTACAACCGATCGGCAGAAATATTTTCTTTCACTCATCAAAGAACCGCAAGTTAAGCCAGATAACTATAGCTATCACGTTATAACCCATACTCATGAAGCAAATCTTAATTATGGAGAATACCGGGAATTTATTAATAATGCCACGGTAAATTACCAATTAGTTGTCAATCTCGAAGAAGGTTCTATTTGGTCTGCGACTCATGAAAAACTCGATGTCGATAAAAATCATCTTATTTTTAAACTGCTCGTTTATTTTATGAGAAAACGAAATAAACTGCTTTCGAAAGAAGAGTTAATTGAGAATGTTTGGCGAGAAAAATATAACCCTCTCATGCATGATCAAGTAGTATATACTACAATAAAGAAATTACGCGATAATATTGAAGATGGTAAAGGGAAAGATTTTACAGTAATTATCAATGTAGACAATAGCTATTATTTTAATGTTAAATTTCCCTTTTGTTTTATTGAGAAGAAGTTTGTGGTGGCTGAAGCTAATCTCAATGACCGGCAAGCATGGATACTTCAATTCCTTTATGAGAACAAAAAAATTACGAATAAAGATTTTGTTAACTATTTTCGTTTAAATAGAACAACTGCATTTTTGGAGTTGGATAATCTTGTGTCTAAGAATTTATTAGTCAAAAAAGGGCAAGGTAGATCACGGTATTATTGTTTGAAAGAAGAATTCCAATCGAAAAAACAAAATAATATCTCGTTATAAAATATTTTAGAACAAACAATTGATTTTAGTGTGCGAAAAGGGAAGCAAAGAACTCAGACTCAGTCTTTACAAATTTTTGGTGTGAGCTTCGTTTCCTTTCTAGAACATACTGCCCTCGTCTAATTTGATCTCTGATTACGACATCATCATCATATAATTCATTAATAAATTTTTTGGCATCATTTTGAAAATAAGTAATATCGATTTTTTGAGAGCTATTAAGATTATTCTTCTCACAAGCCTTATTGTATATTCTTTGAGCTGAGGGGCCCCCAATGACGAAAATATAATCTTTATTAATGGGATATTTTTGTGATAGTTTTGCTAATTCATATGACGCTGTTCCGGTTAAAATAACTATTGTTTGGTATGAATTTATTTGGGCATTTGATAACTCTTCAGAATAGGCATTCAGATCCATTTCAAGCTTTTCGATAATTTTATAGTTCTCTGGGTTATTCCTGATTAACATTGATCCTTGAGATTTGTCGTTGCATTCTTGTTGAACAGAAAAAAATATCTTTTCAATCAAGTCATTTCGATGTATTCGTGCAAACAGAGGGTTATTGTTTTCATTGAAGAGCGCTTGCTGAATTTCATTAAAAGCTGTATCAGATTTTTCTTTTGGCGATGTAATTATTCTTAAATAAGGCCTATCTAAACACTCAGGTTTTGATATATTAACGAAGCTTTTGAGAGAATTGAGGAATACATCTTTATTAAAGTTTTTAGGATATTCAGGTGTGAGGAATAAAATTGTTTCGGAAGTATTATTGTATTTTTTATTGATCTTTTCAGCTATCTGACCTCCTAGGATAATAAGAGGATTCATGTATTCCCCTTTGAAAAATTGCTTTGCATAGGGAAATGCTATATGATCATCATTTTCTAAGATAATTACAATATCATCCAGAAATTCGGATGGGCTGCCCTCTAAATAGTTTCCTATTCCAAATGTTTTGGTAAAACCTTCTTCCCATAACGGAAGACTATTCTTGTTTGGTTGGGCTAGAGCCTTGGATATAATAGTAGTATACGTAACAAATACAATAATCACAACAATAAATTTGTAAAAATGTATCTTTTTTCTACACTGTTTTTTATTAACCCCATTCATGAATTTATGTTGTATAATAATTCATGCTTTTTGTCAAGTTTTGATGATTAAGAAAATCTTGAATATTCTTTAGCGAGATGGTTTGACAAAACGGTTTTTCTATCCATAATAAAGTTTGTCATACGTAATTATAATCATGAATAAAGATCTTGCTCCGGCAACAAATGATAAAACGATTCATATAAAAGATGAATACAAATATACAAAATATGAAATGGTTAGCCTTATTATTTTAATTATTGGTATCTCGTTATTAGTATGGATCTTAGGTTATTTATTAGGAAAACGAGTAATACAAACCGAAGTAAGCAAGTATAAGAACGAATCAAAGATTATAGAACCCTTTGATGGTTATAAAACGGAATCTAAACAATTAAATTTTCAAGACATTCAAAAAATTAAGGAAGAGCTTGATCACCTTAAAAGCATTTATGCTGCCACTCATATGACTGAATCAATAAAAAAAAATGAGATCAAAAAAGAGACTACCCATAGTGATTTTGATAAGCAATTTGTTATTCAGGTAAGTGCATTTAAAAAAGAAACGCAAGCCGATATTTTGGTGAACTACTTACGAAAAAAAGGTTTTAATGCGTATAAACAAATAAATAACACACGAAGCGACCCATGGTTTCGTGTTCGAGTTGGAATCTACAAGACACGTGAAGAAGCGGCAAGGGCAAGCATACTTCTCAAGAAACAAGAAAGATTAACAACCTTTATTACACAGTGAAATACTCTCATTAATCTAATGTCTAACGTATTTACCGATAGCGGGGAAAACACTCTTATTACTGATATCCGAACTATCAAAAAGACACTTGAACTTTCTCCTGAAAATGTAAAAAGAATTTATGTTTCGCATGAATTCTTTAAAGAGTATGGGGATTGGAAATCTTTTTTATCACAAAGAGGTGTTCCCTATAGAATCATTTCACGTGATAGGCTTGATATGTATTCAACAAAACATCAAGGCATTATTGCCTGTCTCGAAAACATAGCATTTCTTACTTTTGAAAGCTTTAGGCAAAAGATGAGAGGGAAAGATACTTCTCTCATTGTTATTTTTGATAAAATTACGGATGTAGGAAATTTCAATGCGATGATCCGTACTGCTTATGCTACGGGCGTAGATGGGATTATCATTCCTAAAGTTGGAGCAACAACTGATGTAAAAAAAACGCTGCTTAGTTCTGTGGGAAGTGCTTTTTGTATTGATCTAATAAAGGTAACAAATATCAACCGTACACTTGAAGATTTAAAAGAAATAGGTTATTGGATTGTGGGAACAAAAGCCAGTGGATCAACTCAATTTTGGGATCATAATTTTTCGGAGAAAATTGCTCTTGTCGTTGGTTCTGAAGACAAAGGAGTCAGACCAAATATCCTCAACAATTGTGATTTTGTTGTAACTATTCCTACGGTAAATCCTATTGATTCTCTTAATGTTTCAGTATCTTTTGGCGTTATACTTTATGAAATTTTAAGGCAGAGGAAACTTGACAGAAAATAGCAAATACTATAATCAAAACCGTTTATTTTTAATGCATTTTCTGCTGGCGTAGCTCAATGGTAGAGCAGCTGATTTGTAATCAGCAGGTTGCGGGTTCAATTCCCATCGCCAGCTTAATTAGCGTATAGCATATAGCGGATAGTTTTTTGTTTTCTCTCTATACGCTA
>CAZRKD010000129.1:0-5433 GCA_964600515.1 uncultured bacterium | reverse complement strand
AGAAGCTATGAATATTACTTTTTTAAAAGAAAACCATAATTTTAGAAAACTCTGGATCGGCCAATTTATTTCATGCTTTGGAGATTGGTTTTATCACATTGGTCTTATTGTATTACTCTACAAACTAACCGGAAAGGCAACGTCTATAGGTTTTTTTATTGTCCTTCGATACCTTCCGCAAATCATTATTAATTCTTTTTCAGGGTATTTTATTGATCGCTTTGACAAAAAGAAAATTCTCATTGTATCGGATTTAGCCAGAGCATGTATAATTATCGCTATTTGTTTTATAGATACTCCATCCGAAGTCCCTCTGCTCTACATGCTGATCTTCCTACATAATGCTTTTTCAGGTTTTTTCAAACCAACTCAAAGCGCCTCAATTCCAAAATTAATCAATAATGAAAAAGACCTTATTATCGCCAATAATCTTGTTGCATTCTCATATTATTTTACGATGATTTTTGCTACTGCCATTGGCGGTTTGTTTATCAAATATTTTAGCATCACTTCTATGTTACTCTTAGATGCAGTGAGTTTTCTCATCTCTGCTTATTGTATCATGAGTATTGCATCTGAGAAATTTCCGAAGGTCGTAAATGCTTTATCTCATAAGGTAATGGTATATGTGAGAAACTATAAAATCGTATTTGAAAATAGTAACATTTTTAAATCGATTTTTTATTTTTCATTCTGGCAGATTACTTTTGGTATGCATCAAGTTCTGATATTAGTCTATATTGTTTCCGTCCTTAAAGAATCGAATGATTGGGTTGGGTATAGTCACGCTTCGGCGGGAGTTGGTTGCGTTGTAGGAGCATTACTTGCTAATAGATACTTCACTCAAATTCTTGATAATCATTCTCTTGCCAATAAGGTAATTGTGAGTGGTTCAATTTTGATCGGGTTATCATTCTTACTCATGTATTCGACAAATAATATTTATTCAATTCAGGTATTTTTATTTTTCATGACCGTTATCATGAACCCCGTTGAAGTTCTCCTCGAATCGATGCTCATCAAACATTCTCCTGATGCTATTAAAGGTCAAATGTTGTCGCTTTTATTATTTTCAATGCAATTCTGTAAGGTCGGTGGGGCTCTTATTGCTAATACACTTCTTTCATCATCAACTGCCATTACCGGAGGAATTATTGCTGGTTTTGTGATTGCCGCATCGCCTTTGGTGTATGTCCTGATTAACTTCATTTTAAGAAAAAATATTCAAGAAGGGATTGCGGAAGGATGAGGGGAATGAATAAGAAAGGGTCTAAATTTATTACCTCTTTGGAATTTATTCATAATTTTAACGGAGAAAGGAGGGCGTATGAAAATCTTGTACAGATCTAAAAGAAGATCGGTTGGTTCTGAATTTCTTTAATTATTAAATCAGGTGCCTCATTTAGTTAATAACGGAGATATAATGAGGCACCTTAAAAGATTTACTTCAGAAAATATACAATGAATAAAAAAAGAAAAATCATTTTCAGTCATATAACTCCTGGATATCTGGGTGAAAGAGCTCCCCGGTTAACATTAAATGCTTCGTTTTTCTCATATTTTGATTTGTCGCAAAAAACAGATTTAATGATACATTTCTCAGAGCCATCATTAATTTTCCCTCAACGTGTCCCTAGATATGGTTTTTTTAATGAACTCATGGAATTAGAGGGAACATATGCTACAGAAGCTATATCGAGTATTCGTTTGAAGTTAACACATGAGATTAGAAGCTTACTAACTCAGAGAAATCTAGATGAGAAAAGGAGTAAATATTTCTTTGGTATATTAAATTTCCTACTCCGTTATGGAGTTGATGTTAGCAGGTTACAAGATGTTCACCTGAACTTTCCCACAAAAGAAAAAATGTTTGAATATCAATATATCAATATTATGTCTCAAATAAATAGGAGTATTTGTCATGGAAGAAGTCCTGCAATTGGTCCATTATTAAGGCTTACGAAGAAAACATTAAATAATACATTACTATCAAATTATTGGAAATTGAATATAACAAACAGATTTATAGTTACAGTGAATCGCCATAATAAATCTCAAGTATTCTCGAAGATTGCTTTCGATTTAGCTCAATCATTAAGTCATAATTTAGAAAAGTTTAGACCAACTAATTTTTTAGAAAATATCAAATTAGCTTTATTTTATCGTGGTTTTGCAATGGCTTTTAATAATCTTTCACATGTTTATCGATATCTAAATAAATCACTAGAAATCTCTGAAAACATACAATGCACTACTAAGATTGAAGAAATATTAAAAAAAGAAAATCTCATTCCTGTGTATCAAACACTTGCTAAATTTTATCTCATGAAAAAAGAGTATGAGAGCGCAGAAATATACTTGAAAAAGATGATTGAAGTCGATCCATTTGATTCAACTGGTTATAGCGAATTAGGTCTTTTCTATATACACATTAAGAATCTTAAAAAAGCTACAAAACAATTTATCGAAGCGGCTTTATTGGGCCCACCAGGTGTTGGGATGAACTGGTATTTGGCAGCTACTGCATTCTTAAAACAAAATAAAATGGAGCAAAGTTATAAATATTTCAAAAAATCAATTGATACTGATCCCTTAGCTATAAGTCCGCTTTTAGATAGCATTGAGGTATGTAAAAGTTTGAACAAAGAAAAAGAGGCTAAGAATTCTATAACTAAATTACTCACAATACCAACTCTAAGATCTCAATTAACAAGTAAAGAAATAGAATATTGCAAACATGAAAGTGATAGATTGGCATAAATTTAGAATCAATAAATATGGAGCTGTTACTTCATATGCCCTTGTAACTATTTGTTTACTGGTTATTAACACAAGGAGTTTTTGCAATGAATACAGTAAGAAAATGTGATAGTCTTTTTGATCGGGAGAATAAAATAGTAAACTGGACACGTTCATTTAAAGCTTACTACATAGAAAATTTCTTAAGAAAAAGTGGAATAGCAGCAGTGCTTGAAAAACATGAAAATGGATATGAAATACAAGCGCTGGCTTCTGAATTACAATATAATAATGAAGCGCTAACTCGGCTTCTTTATGTTGCACAATTCCTTAATCTTCTTATGATAAAAGATGGAGGAATAGTACAGTTATCTCCAAATCCAATTCTTTATAACGATGTTCCTTCAAGTACTATTACTAAAATAGTATTTCATTTTCTTAATGGTAAACTTCACAAGCATGAAATTGTTCAATTTGAAACTCAATTTACAAACGAGGAATTAGACTTTGCTCAAGATATGGGAATTCTTAATGTTCAGGGGAATACAATTACTATTACTAATGAATATAAAGAATTTTTTATGCCTCAATCAACTTTTTTTGTTGGCCCACGACTGGCTTACCAGAATGGGATATTAAGATCTCTATATCAAGAAGAAGCATTGCAAGCAACTTTATCAACGGGAAAAAATCAATGGTATTTACTGAGTTCTATTGAAGAAATTCATGATCCATTTCAGTTCTATTTAGAAAGACCAGAATTGCTTGAGGATATAATGAGAGGTATGCATAGAGCTAATAAGGAAAACATCCACGATCTTGTTAAGAGTATTGATTGGTCTAAAATTAACTCTGTACTCGATATAGGTGGTGCCAGCGGTGCATTGGCTGACGAGATAATTTCCTTTAGCCCATCCACATTACATGTTGAAGTTTATGAAAGAAAAGAAGCACAGACCGTTCTACAAAAAATTAGAAGAGAAATTAATAGTAAAGATGATGAACGAGTTGATAAAATTACATATCATTGGGGAAACTTTTTAACTACTTCACAGGGGTTGTATGGTTTAGATCTTCAAAAAAATAAATATGATTTAATCTTCTTAAGCTGGGTATTGCACGATTGGAATGACGAAACATCTATCGAAATATTGACCAGAGCTAAACAACACTTAAACCATCAAGCTCATATTATTATTGTCGAGGGAATCATGCCTGACGATTATAATCATCCACTCGCTTTAGCTCATTTTGAAATGTTCTTGCTAAGTGATGGAGGTAGAGAGAGAACTATGAAAGAGTGGAAATATCTTGCTGAACAAGCAGGCCTACGGATTGTAGAAACAAAAAAACTTAGCGGTTTACGAGATATGATTCGTTTAGAAATTAATTAAAAACTATGTTTTATAGAACGAAAGTAATTTCATACTTGTTCAAATTTGTTTGTCTTCAGCTATTTCAAATGTTTACACAGTTAGTTCTGATTGAAGTACCGGTGATAGCTCGTCATAAATCAAAGATGAATCACCTGATTAGTATAGCTATACCCACCGTTATTACAACTATGGATCCTTTAAAAACTACTCAAGCACATACAAGGTATGTATTACCTCTCATTTATGAAAATTTAGTCAGAGTAAACGAGGACCAAGAGCTTAAACCCTCAATAGCAAAATCCTGGGAAGTGAATCAAAATGACAATACCATCCTTTTTTCTCTCAAAAATAATCGATTTTTTTCTGATGGAACGAATGTGACCGCATATGATGTTGCTTCATCGTTAAAGGACCTTTGTTCTGTTAAAAGTGCGGCACGTTCTGAATTGAACGGAATTATCAGCTGCATTTCTGAAGAGAATAACCTTTACTCATCTCCTCGAATAGATGTTATTTCAGATTATCGAATCATTATTCATTCAAAAGTACATCCGACTATTCTATTATACCAATTAGCTTCCTTGCGTACAGTTATATTCAAAAAAAGTAATAATGGCTCTATTGGATCTGGTCCATATACTTTAGAATCTCTAACAACTGATAGACTTCATTTAGCCACCAATAAATACTATAAGGAAAAGGTTACCAATGAAGGAATATTAATCTTCTTTAAATCGAGTATCTCAGAATCAATTTTGGAAAGTCAGAATTTTGATGTTTTACTTCTCTATTTAAAAGAAGATTTTCCTGCTGATTTCCAGAAGTATTATAATGTATATTCGGACCTCCCCTGTATTAGTCAAACTTTAATATTTAATAGTCAAAGATTTCCATTCAATGAAACTATATTACGGTTAGCATTTGCAAGAGAAATACAAAAAAATATTCCAAAAATTCAAGAATGTCGTAGTATAAAATTCCACGCTGTATACGGAGTTATCCCTCAAGGATTAGGAGGTTCTGTAGCTCATTTAGAAGAGAAGAAAAATATTATTTACCCAAACAAAAGAGATGTGTTGAGTAAAATACCTTCTCTAAAAAAGAAACAATATACAATTACTATTCATCGATATAGAGAAACAAGTAATAAATGTGAAGAAGATATTATTAAAAATATAGGGAAAGCATTATATTTGAATATTGAGTTCAATTTTCATAATTTTTATGCTACCTTAATTCCATTAATATTAAGCCATCAACTCGATGGTTTTGTTGAGTTTCTAAATTTTAAAAATAGAGATGCTTTCTCTATTCTGCA
>CAZRKD010000128.1:0-5447 GCA_964600515.1 uncultured bacterium | reverse complement strand
AAAAGTAACAACAGGATGTTTATAGCCTTTTTTTAAAGCTTTTTTATATGCTTCCTTGAGTGTTTTTCCAATAGCAACAACAGTACAATCTGTAAAGCTCCTTAATGCCACGTATTTTCCTGTATAGTTCTTACTCTTTATTAATGTTTGCCTTATCTTCACTGCCTTATCTTTCTTAATAAGAATACCATTATGAACAATAATTTACAAGGTAAAAAGGCATTTAAGCGTAGCAATCTATGAGCTTCTCTTATAGTTGTGTATAAGCCTTCAAGGTATTCCTCAAAAGCATTGCAATGGTCATGGGTCCAATGCCGCCGGGAACAGGCGTAATGGCAGTAACTTTGGGTAACACATTTTCAAAATCGACATCACCGACGAGTTTGCCGTTCGATGATCGATTGATTCCAACATCAATAACAATCGAACCTTCTTTAATGAATTTTGACGTTACAAACTGTGGTTTTCCAAGAGCTGCAACAAGTATATCAGCAGATTGCGAAATCTTCTCTATATTTTTTGTCCGCGAATGACAATAGGTAACCGTTGCATGTTCGCGTAAAAACATGATACCCAGTGGCTTTCCGACGATATTACTTCTGCCGATAATTACGACATGTTTACCTTCAATAGGTAATGTATATCGTTTCAGAATTTCGATAATGCCAAGTGGCGTGCATGGCTCAAGCGATGCGTGTTTCAAAAACATATTCCCTACATTTATAGGATGAAATCCATCGACATCTTTTTTTGGATCAATATGAGTAATAATTTTTTCTTCGTTAATATGTTTTGGTAACGGCAGTTGGACTAGGATTCCGTGGTTAGTTGCATCGTCATTGAGCCTTGTGATAACTTCGAGTAAAGCCGATTCAGCTATCGTTTCATCAAGCGTAATTGTTTCCGAAAGAATACCGCAAGCTGCGCACGCCTCACCTTTCTTACGCACATATACACACGATGCATAATTATTGCCAACAAGAATCACCGAAAGCTTCGGAGGCGTTTTAAACCTTTTAACAACTTCCGTGATTTCATCTTTAATTAATTTACTCACTTTATTTCCATCTAAAATTTTATTTTCGATTTTCATGATGAATCTCTATTATAGAACATGGGACGGTAGTATGGTATTTTAGAATTGTAAAGAGGAAATGAGAGAGGGTTTAATTTTTACATTAATCATGGAACTTTGAGCAAACAAGAAGGATATTTGCGGTCTTGTAGCTAAAATAATCGGCGTGATCTATTGGGCTCATACAGCCAGCCCCGGGAGCCGGTATTAGTTTATCGTCCCGAGCATCTCCATTTTGAACGCACGCATCTATCTTGAAAGTTCCATTGTCTTTTTTAATTTCAGTTCTCGTTCCATATGAAAAATGACTTTCTGAAGGATCAAATTCATGGGTCATTGCAATTTGATCAATATTTGCAATGATATGACACGTACTTTCGCTAAATCCTTTTGGATATGATTGTGATGAGCCTATGTCTACAACTCTCATTTCTGTATAAACAAGATCTTTATATTTTTCTGAAAAGGCGAGTAATGTTTGCGCAGCATTTGCGCCTGCATAAGGTTTGGCATTGCCTTCAGTTTGAGGAGATTCATACCAGTGTTGTCCATCTTTATGTGGATCAATAAATAGACCAGCTTGGTAGATATTATCATCGCGTTTGTGATTTTTAACACCAAAGACAAAATCATCATATTCGTCTAAGTCGGTATTGCCAACATCAAAGTATATAAGCGTAGAAAAATTTGATTGGCTCCAACCTTCTTTGGGATCATTGTCATTTGCATCTTCAGATATAAAGGCAAACTCTTTTCCGGGTCGTAACATATTATCTCCATACACAAGAAATTCATTTGGTTTCATCATCAATTTCGAGATCTTGAAATCATCAAAATCAATCCCAATAATTGTTGGATATGCGTCATCTACATTGAGGACAAGATCATTATCTATATCGGGGTCACAGGCATCTCCGTATCTATCAGCATCGGTATCAATTTGATCCTCATTGGGAGTATATGGACAATTATCTATAGCATCAGTGAGGATCGTATAGCAGGTTGAAGAGCAGTTAGAATCAGGTTCTGATACCGGAGTACATGGTGTGCAGTTGTTGTTAATATCGCACGTACAAAAATAGGCAATTTTATCGCCATCTTGGTTATCTGCACAATCATTTGCTGAAGCTTCGTTTTTAATATAAGGACATGGATCGCTTGCATTGAGTTTAGCGTCGCCATCGAGGTCATCATCACAAACATTCCCTTGTCCATCTTGATCAAGATCTTCTTGAGTTGGATTAGAGATAGAATCGCAATTATCTTCGCTATCAATAATAGTATCTCCATCAGTATCTGTTGTATCGGCTTCTTCTCCCTCTGTTCCTTTTTCTAAACTATTTCCTATGATTAATTCAGAGTCTTCTGCATTACCATAGCAGAGCGATAGATAGTTAAATTCGTATTCAGGTATATGATCTTTTAATCCTGCACCACTATACATTTCTGGATCCCACCAATAGTCTGGGCTACCATTATCCCACCAATAGTCTGGGCTACCATTCGGAGATATATTAAATCGAGGATAAATGTCATTAAAATCATACCCATAGATAGCAAAAGCATATCTAAATTCTTTATCTGTTTCATCGGCATCAATTTCTGGTAATCTAAATTCAATGGGAGAATATAAGGTAAAACATTGATCCTGTTTTTTTTCTTCAGTCAATGCAACAGTTCCTGGTAATGGAACCGAGTCAAATGCTTCAAATGTCCCACTATCAAAAACTAAATTTCCAATTGCAGGGATTATATTTTTTGAAACAACACCTGTATCAAATGCAACAGGAGGACAGGTGTCAAAATTTTCGATCTCATATTTTAGTGAAAAAGATACTGCTTGCGATCTATTATAGAGAATGTTGTCTTTCTCGCTAATTTTGGTAGTCCATGTGTAGGTGTCAACTTCAGGTTTTGTGTCGACATCTGCTTTTAATCCTCCACATGTCTTTTCCAAACCAGTACAACTTGAGGTAAATTCACTTATTTTTGATGTGTATACTTCGGGAGCTGCATTCGTGATGTCTAATGTTAATTTATATGTTAACGATACAATATCAGTAATATTCTTTGAATTAAACTTTTGCAGGTTGACTTTCACCGCATCGCAAACACCGTTCATGTCAAAATCCTGATTACAGATCCATACCTTTTTTTCTTCCGAATATTTATCGAGTGGCATGACTCGTAATTTGAATATGAGTGTTGTATCGGTACAATACAATTCATTCTCCGGAGGATGTTCTTCTTTTAATTTGGCAAAAACTTCCGGTGGAACCGTATAACTTGTACTTAATGTTGTTCCCATTGTTGGTTCTTCAACTCCGGTCTTATACCATGAATAGGTAAGTGGAGAAACAGCGCTCGTTACCTTTGCTTCAAAACTTACATTCCTATATGATGGCGTTAAAGCAGGGCCACCATTAAATGATTTAGCAGATCCGAGAGTCAATTCTATTGTCGCTTCTCCCGGAGGTGGAGGAGGAGGTGTTGTGGGAGGATTAACCGTTATTTGGATCCGATCTTGATCGCAGGTAACTTTCCCCGCACCCTCTGGTTTTATTTTGAGTATGACCATTACAACATCCTGAACCGTTAGGTTTGGAGTAGTAAATGTTGTATCTTCTTGATCTGTAGGGTTTACAGCTCCCCCTTTTTCGGTACTCCATGAATACGCGATGCTATCTCCTTCTGGATTAATAATATCTGCTGAAATCGTGATACTTGTATTTGGTGCAACGATATATTTATCAGGGTCTAATGTATCTATCTTAGCAGTAAATCCTGTGCAATCTGATGGATCTGCCTCTTCGACAGGGATTTTTTCAAGAGCTATCGTGAGCGCCGTCGATGTTTCGGTAATGACTCCTTGGCCTCGCAATATTCCGATCCCATTACCGTCTTCGATTTGCACGCTGATATTTCTTGTGCCTTTAACGCTTACATTAGGTATTTCGTAAGTAGATGCATCTACCTTGTTATATTTGGTATCAGTAAATGGCCCTTGAGCCTTAGGAGTATTTTGCAAGGTATACGTAATATCGAAATATCCATCAGGAACATCAGAAGGAAAGGTTAACGTCACTGCTAATTTGGGAATTACTATTTCCTCGCCTTTTTCTTCATCGCTTTCTTTCTCGGCTCGATCTCGACCGCAGGAAATAACGAGCGCCATTACTAAAGCCATAAGCATTGCTAATAATTTTTGTATCATAGATTACTCCTTTACGAGCTCTCATTCCTCTTCTAATGTACTAATGCAGCAAGACCTATGCCAGATTTTGAGAAAAGTATTGCGATGTAACTTGTTAATATTTAATGGAAATTGTAAATAAGCCCTTTGAAGTAGACAGGAAAATAGCAAAAATCATACAGCGGCTATGTAAAGTTTTCACTTTTTGATTGGAACTCATTTTGAGTAAATTCATTTTAAAATATACCTTGACAATGTATACCTTTATGAGGTATTATACATAATAATGGCAATTCAATCATTTGGAGATAAAACTTCTCAGGAATTCTTTGAAACAGGTGCAGTCAGTAAGAAAGCTCCATGGCGAAGTCTTCAAAAGATTATGAGAAGAAAGCTTGATATGTTACAATATGCTCATGTTTTAGATGATTTGCGATCTCCGCCGGGAAATAGATTAGAGTTACTCAAAGGGAATTTAACAGGATTTTATAGTATTCGAGTTAACGATCAATGGAGAATTATTTTTGAATGGAGCCACAGGGGACCTGAAAAAGTAAAAATTGTAGATTATCATAGTTAATGCAGTATTTATGGAGGATACATATGATCACCTATAAAAGAAAACCAACAACGCCCGGAGAGATTCTGAAAAAAGAATTTCTCGAGCCGCTTGGATTAACCCAGAAAGAGCTTGCCGATCATATTGGCTGTGATATCAAAGTTATTAATCGATTGGTGAATAATCGGACCAGTGTTACTGCTTCTATTGCACTCAAGTTAGGTGCAGCTTTTGATACTTCACCTGAGTTTTGGCTCAATGCCCAGAAAGCAGTAGATATCTTTGAAGCCTTCCGTGAATTAAAGAAGTTGCCGAAAACAATATTTGCCAAAGGTCATTTAGTTCAAGCCTAAAAGAGTAGATGCTTTTAATTCTTAAACTTCGAGCAGATCATGAGTAAACTCACCGAATTATGAATATAAAATTCCGGATTCGTTTGTGGGCCAACACAATCGGTCTCCCAATCGCAATTCTCTCCTTGTGCGCATTTTTGTAGGCACGAATGAATTTTAATTTGATTTGCTTGTAATGAAGTATCGGTATCGTTTTTCACAACATCGATTTTATAATTCCAGGTGAATTCATTTTCATTAGGATCATAGAGCTCTTTAGTGTTGAGC
>CAZRKD010000127.1:2181-5481 GCA_964600515.1 uncultured bacterium | reverse complement strand
TAAATCTTTTTCCGGAACCGGAACTTCTCCACAATTTTGGCAATAAACAATCGGAATTGGTGTACCCCAATACCGCTGCCGAGATATAAGCCAATCACGCAATTTATAGTGTACCTTTTGCTGTCCGATTTTTTGTTGTTCTAAATACGCGTTTAATTTTTTCATTGCTTCTTTGCTTGTTAATCCTGTGTATTTTTCTGAATTAATAAGAGTTCCATAATGTGAAAATATTTTTTTATTCGCTTCTTTTTTTCCGTCAATTACATCGATAATTTTTAAATTATATTTTTGTGCTAATTCATAATCTCGTTCATCATGAGCAGGAACAGCCATGATAGCTCCATGGCCATAACTTGCAAGAACATAATCGGCAATCCAAATTGGAATTTTTGTATTTGTAAATGGATTAATCGCATAGCTTCCCGTAAATACGCCTGTCTTTTCACGAATTGTTGATGTGCGCTCAATTTCGGTGAGCTTTTTTGTTTGTTCAATATAATCATTTACTGCTTTTTTTTGTGATTGCGAAGTAAGAGATGAAACGAGTTCATGCTCAGGTGCAATAACCATAAAAGTCGCGCCAAAAATAGTATCGATTCGTGTGGTGAATATATCGAGATTTCCGCCATTTTCTAATGGAAATGCAAGTTCAGTTCCAATGCTTTTGCCGATCCAATGTTCTTGCATTGCTTTTGTTTTTTCTGGCCAATCGAGCTTTGATAAATCTGAAAGTAACTCTTCTGCATAAGCAGTAATTTTAAAAAACCACTGCGAGAGATTTTTTTTTGTGACTTCGGTATCGCATCGTTCGCATGAGCCACCAACAACTTGTTCATTGGCAAGAACGGTATTACACTGCGGGCAAAAATTAACTGGAGCTTTCTTTTTATATGCAAGGCCTTTTTTATAGAGCTGTGAAAAAAGATACTGGCTCCATCGATAATATTCGGGTCGACAGGTTATGACTTCATAATCCCAATCATACATGCCCCCGATTGCTTTGATCTGATTTCTGATGGTTCGAATATTTTCTTCAGTACTATCTGCTGGATGAACGCCTGTTTTAATCGCATAATTTTCTGCAGGCAATCCAAATGCATCAAAACCCATAGGCTGAAAAATTGTATATCCTTGCATTCTTTTAAATCGTGCCCACGTATCAGTCGGTGCAAAATTAAACCAATGACCCATATGCAGCTTATCCGCCGATGGATAGCAAAACATGACAAGACAATAGAGATGCGGATCTTTTGATAAATCTACTTTATGAAGTCCACTTTCGTCCCAATATTTTTTCCATTTCTGTTCGGATGTTTTAAAGTCGTAGATGCTCATGGCGTATTGATATAAAAAAAGTCTCTGGCAAGTCTAGGTAAAAAATACTACCCCGTCAGCCAACGCTGACGGGGTAGTGCATTTTTGAAGGAAATTGCCGGCATGTTTTGCGTTGACAAAGTATATACAAAGTGTATACTAAATATATATGCGAACTACCGTAATAAATATTAAAACAAAATCTCAAATTAAAGCTAAGGCTCAAAAGATTGCTTCAGAGCTTGGTTTCAGCTTAAGTTCTCTGATTAATGGATATCTTAATCAACTCATTAGAACTAAAACTATACATTTTAGTACTGTTGAAGAAAATCCAAGTGAATATATGATCGAAGCCTTACGAGAGGCTGAGGATAATAGAAAAAAAGGCAGGTACAAGTCTTTTGAATCGAAAGCCTCGGCTTTGTCATTTGTAGATAAAATTATCAATGAAGATAAAAAGAATTGATTTCTCTCGAAGGTTTGAAAAGGATCTTCGAAAAGCTCCAATAAAAATCCGCATTGCTTTTAAAGCGCGATTAGAACTTTTTCTTCCGGATATGTTTAATCCGCTCCTTAATAATCACGCTCTTACCGGAGATTATAAAGAATATCGCAGTATTAATATAACAGGAGATTGGCGAGCCATCTTCAAGGAATTTGAAAATGGCGAAATCATCTCTTTTGAAATACTTGGCACTCATTCTCAACTATATAAATAAGTGTTCCTTACTATTTTCTCTACCAATCAATCGGTTGTCTCGTCGTATTTGAATAAAATTTATTAACGAGTTTTAAAAACCACGAATGTTGTTTTTCTTTGAATTCGCGTTCGGCGATGCGGGCGGTGACATAGCCTTCGGTTGTTTTGTCAATGAATTCGACTTTTTCAAGTTGGATGTAATTTAAATCAATATCAACAAAGCCACGCGTACCAAAATCACCAAAGAGATATACGCCTTTAAAATTCTTGGCTATTAAATTATTATTCTTCTTTAATACGTATTCGAATGAAAAATGATCATCAAAAAGTAAATGGGTTAAATGCTGGCACTTTCCATCTTCATATGAATAAAATCCATCGCTGTTATTGAGTGGCAAACGTAAGCCAGAGAGTTGTAGATACACTTTTATGATTCGTTGTGAACCCTTTTTAATAAGCTCAATTTTTTTAGTGAGCCTGGGAAAAGTATCATCTCGAAATACCCCGGATATAATCAAAATTTTGGTGATAGAACTTCCCGGGAGCTCTATTGTTATGTCTTTATTTTTAAGTGCTTGGGCATGAATATAATAGAGCATTCGATAAAATTGATCCATTTTGGTTCGTACTGGCTCTTCTTTGAAAAGTACTCGTAGTTCATTTTTAAAACGAGGAGTTATTCGTAACACCTTGTTATTATTTATATCTTTTAAATATGCTATTTCGTTTATGAGATCATTCGTATTTACTTTTGATGGAGCAGTAGACGGCCCTTCGGTTGCTGGGCAATCCTTCGGTATTTCTGCACGTAGATAATTACCCAAACATACTATTACAACTATTGAATATAAAAAGATTTTTTTCATAGTATTTTCTTAGATTAAAACTTCCCGAAGTTTTTCCCCTAACCACATAATTTTATAGACTATTTACCCTATAATTTCAATATCTTTTTTTATGTGACTCATCTCACAGAAAATTCTTATATAAATAGAGTACAATACTATTATAAGTACACTATTGCGAAGTGTATTCAGATGTGGTATACTTATAGAAGGGAATTTGTATTCCCGGGAGGAGGAATTGAAAAGGTTCGTTTGGCTCATCAGTTTATTATTGCTAACAGCCACGGTAATTTCATGCGGCCGTGGATCAAGTGGTGCAGCGGTGTTTTCTATTCGCTCGGTTGTTGCAAAGAATGAACAAGCATCAACAGGCCAAGGTGATTTGATTGCCTTTGTAACCGTAGCAAACACCGGTGGATCTGATGGGGCTGTTGATGAAAT
>CAZRKD010000127.1:0-2081 GCA_964600515.1 uncultured bacterium | reverse complement strand
TTGCCTTTGTAACCGTAGCAAACACCGGTGGATCTGATGGGGCTGTTGATGAAATCGGCCTTCGATTTTTTCTTTCTCCTGCACCTCCATCAACCGACATACTAGGCGGACTTGCTATCCCCGGGTTCAAAGAAAGCGTAAAATTTGCGGCCGTTGATGATTATCCTGATGTTTCAGAATATTTTAAAGTATCTGAGATTCGCATTACGGATAAAGTGCTGGACCGTGATCGAGATCCAACCGATGAAGAAGAAACCCTGACAAGCCGTAATGTGTATGATTTAAACGCCGAAGAGTTACGATCTCAGCTTGAGCAAGTTGATGAAGAAACGGAACTGGCAGAGTCAGCAAATCCGCTTATTATTCCACGAAAACAGGCACGGACATTTGTACTCTTTGCTTCTATCTCAGATGATTTTGCCGCATATTTAAGTTCAAAATTAATGGTGAATAATGAAATAATTCTCGGGGCTAAGATTCGAGGGCATAATAGAACCGGACGAACTGAAACAGGAATCGAAACAACGGCAGATGAGATTGAAGCAGCTACTGCCGCGAGTGTTCTAGATAAAATTACCGTTCAATCAAAAGCAAAACTTAAAGTCACCGCAGTCGTGAGCGATAAAGAAAAGACAAATGTTGGAACCTCTGGTGTCAACATTACCATGAATGTATCAAATAGCGGAGGTGCGACTGCGACGATTGATCTTTCAAGCCTTTTATTTGTTGCACCAGATGGAACCGATTATACCGATGATATTACGATAACCGCCACTTCCAGTGGCCCTACTATTTCTGGTGCTAGTGATAAGGATTATGCATTTAGCGTGAATGTTTCAGAAAATGCGACACCGGGTGTGCGTTATGTTCTCGGTACTATTCAAGGCAAGGATGACAATACGGGAAATACTGTTGAAGCACTCTCAGATACAACTGATGCAGTTGCCTATGCAAGTATTGAACTCTCTAGGCGAGCGACTCTCATTGTTGAATCATTAGAATCTGCTAAAGGTGCAACTATAACAAAAGGAATGTCGTTTCTTCTTACGGCAAAAATTTCAAATACAGGAACATCGACAGCAAAGCTTACTGAATCGACATTAGCTTTTATAAATAGCTCAAATACGAGCATATCCGATGGATTTAGTATAACTGCAGCTTCAGATAATCCAACGGAAATAGCTGGAGGGGTAACTGCTACATTAAAGTATACGGTAGCAACTACTACGAGTACTCCAAGTGGAACTGCAGATACGACACTCATACTTGCTGGTACTGATGCAACTGATGCAACCGCTTTTTCGGCAAAAGGGCCGGCAAATCCAATGTCGCTTTTAATTCAAACACCAGCAAAGCTCGAGGCTTCTTGGGTTATTCCTGATTATATTTCAGAAGGTGCGAATGCAGATCTGAAGTTACGAGTTACCAATAGCGGAGGGGCTACGGCAAAGGATATTACGGTGCCAGCGCTTACGTATATTCAAGTGACAAGTGCACTGACACTCTCTGATATCACCGGTCCATCACCAGCAAGTACTCCAAGTATTTTGGGTGGTGCAACACAGGATTTTGTTTACACCGCAAAAACTGCGTCTGGCGATGCAGGTGCATTTAAAGTATCGAATTCAGCAAGTGGTAAAGATGGAAATTCTCTTGATAGTATTACATCGAATACGAGTACGAGTGACAATATTAATATCTTAACCCCACCGGCATTAGCGATAACACAGGTTAAGATTACAAATGATGTTAATTATGCGAATGTATATCAGGGACAAACAGCGATTCCGATATCAGTACTCATTAATAATTCCGGAGGAGGAACTGCAACGGTAACGGCGGTGAGTTTAAAATTCCTCAATGCTACTCCAGCCGATGAAATTGCGTATTATACCGTAACAGCAGTGAGTGGAAACCCAACGACAATTGCTGGAGGAGCTACGGGAACATTTAAATATACAGTCGATATTGCAACAAATGCTCCGACTGGTGCAAAGACTATCGATGCGAGTGTTACCGCAAAAGATGCAAATAATGTTGCAGCCAACGACGATTCAGCAACAACAAAATATAGTTGGACC
>CAZRKD010000126.1:0-5489 GCA_964600515.1 uncultured bacterium | reverse complement strand
CGTATCGAATTAAGAATGAATCGTTAATCACCTGTGAAGCAACAGCAGAGCTTCCCACAGAAATTGCCGGTGATTTTACCATTCATGTTTTTAAAAGCAAAGTCGATACCAAAGAACATATCGCACTCGTGAAAGGAGATCTTTCACGTGTAGGAGCTCCTTTGGTTCGCATGCACTCTGAATGCATAACCGGTGACACGTTTAGTTCAGTTCGCTGCGATTGCCGTCATCAACTCCAGAATGCAATGAAAATTATCGAGAAAGAAAAAACCGGTGCAATTATCTACATGCGCCAAGAAGGACGCGGCATTGGACTTTCGAATAAAATTAAAGCTTATGCATATCAAGATACGGGCCTCGATACCTATGAAGCAAATATTCGCCTTGGGTTTAAAGAAGACTTACGCGATTATGGAATTGGCGCCCAGATTATTAAATATTTAGGTATTACAAAATTGCGACTCTTAACAAATAATCCAAAAAAAATTAAAGGCCTTCAAGGCTACGGACTCGAAATTGTTGAACGCGTTCCTATTGAAATCGAACCAAATGGAGCAAATAAAGAATATTTAAAGGCAAAGAAATCAAAGATGGGACATTTACTTAAAGGGATTTAAGGGTTGGGATTTAGTAATTCTTCCCAAATCATAAATCCAAAAGAAAGGAATCACATCATGAAAACTTACGAAGGAACGTACGACGGAAAGAATTTAAAGATTGGCATTATCCTAAGTCGCTTCAATGATTTTGTTGGGAAAGAATTACTTGAAGGCGCTGTCAGTGAATTACATCGCCATGGAGTCAATGAAGCTGATATAACGCTAATAAAAGTTCCCGGTGCATTTGAAATTCCGGGGACGCTTTCACTCGTCGTGAAACAAAATCGCTTTAATGGCCTCATATGCCTTGGCGTTCTCATTCGCGGCAATACTCCGCACTTTGAATACATTTCACGTGAAGTTACCAGCGGAATCGGAGCTTTGTCTCGTGAAGCAAAAATTCCTATAACTTACGGAGTTCTTACTACTGATACAATTGATCAAGCCATCGAACGCGCCGGAACCAAAGCAGGCAATAAAGGCGCCGACGCCGCCCGAACGCTTGTGGAAATGATTAATTTATATAAGAAGCTTGAGGGATAATTATGTCTTTATTATCTATAAACATCTTTGCGATGCTCGACATACACAATATCCAAAAAAAGGGAATCAAAACGATAGATAATTCGATACGGCCAAACTTTTAATAATCGGAGTTTCTCTTTTCCAAAATCACCTTTTAACTTTTTGCCTATGATAGGATCACGAGCAATTTCAAGAATTGCTTCTTCTAATCGTTCTTTAGTCTTGGAATCAAATTTGACTAACGCCTTGGCTGCAACTTTCGAATATCGTATGGTCTTCATGAAAGCTTTTTAAAGATTTCTTTATGGCTTACATGCTTACCTGATTTCAATTCTTTTAAACCTTTCTTGATTCCTTTAACCGTCTTTGAATGCGCCATAATTTCTAAAGTTTCTGCCCATTCTTCAAATTCATCTGCACTCATGATAACTGCTGTTGCGGTGCCTTTTTTGGTTATTGTAAAAACCTGCCGCAGCTTTGAGACTTTATCGAGGATTTCAAAAAAAATTGAACGAGCAGTTGCCGCTGTTATTACCTGTGAAGTCATATAATCTCCTTTCTTATAGATGTACATTATAACGTACATCAAGTCAAGGTGATAATTTAATCTGGGAGTTAAATACGTTTGACTGGCTACTGCTAACTTATTATAGTTCATAAGATGGACGTCTTCAAAAAAATATATGACTGCATTGTTATTGGTGATAATCTTGGTGGAATTGTACTTGCGACGCTCCTTGAAAAAAGAGGTGCAAATGTTTTACTCCTCATGAATAAAGAAGATGCACGTGTCTTTAAATATAAAGATTATGAACTCAATTCCGATAGCACCTTTATTGCTGGTATTGAACGCGGCGAGTTTTTCAAAAAAATTGTATGTGAAATCAATTACGATAGCATCCATGAATTTAATGATACCAATCCAATATATCAATTAATTACTCCTGAGATTCGACTTAATTTATTTACTGATTTAAAAATGCAGCGGGCTGAGTTCCGACGCGAGTATAGTACATCGCTTGATGAGATCTTTAAAACACAGACAATTGCAAATGAAGTGACAAAAATTGTCTGTCTTTTTTTAGACGCGCATAGCGATATACTTTTCTCCCGTAATATTTTTAAAGTAAAATATCGCGAACATACCTTAAAAAAACTTCTCGTGGATTTTAAAGATGCTGTATATAAAGAACCGAGTCATAATGGCATTATCAATGAAATATTTACACCTCAAGCTTCTGCTTTTTCCTATAGAGCTGATACGTTTGCCAATAATCTTTCCTTTTTTTGTAATGTATCAAGTAACTATAAAAAGGCATCTGAACGATTCTTAACGCTCCGAGGTCTCAAAGAGTTTTTTCTCGATCACTTCAAAAACTTTCGTGGCAATATAGAAGATATTAAAGAGCTCGATGGCTTTAGCTTTAAAGGCAGTAACATTCAGGGCATCTCGCTTAATAAAGGCGCAAAGGAATATTTTTGCCGCTACATGGTTTTCAATGGCTCCTTCCCTTCAATTATTGCTAAATTAAACGGCGGATTCCGGATGCATGGATTAAAAAAAATTCTCGCCAATACGCTTCATAAGAATATGTATTTTCGTGTTCATTATATCGTAGATAAAACCGTAATTCCGGTGGGTCTGCATTCGCGTGCAATAATTTTAGGAGATGATGCAAAGAGGCCAATTCAAATGTCTATCACGCATGATTCAAAAGATCTAGCAAAAGCAATTATTACGGCTTCAATCGAAATGCCCCTCGAAAAAAAACCAAGCGATGATGAATATAAAGAACTATTATCATATATTCGTAAAAGCCTTGAGAGTATCATTCCATTCTTTGAAGATTATGTTATCGATGAATTTCCGAACGAAAAAAGCTTTGACAATGATGAGAGAGAACTCTTTGAAAAATATCTCTCCTATCTTGCAAATAGCGATTATAATTTTACGATTGCACATAAAAAAAATACAATAGGCCTATTACAGGGTCGAAGTGTCTCGACGCCTTTCCATAATGTCTTTATCCAAGGCCGTTCAATTCTCCCCGCATTTGGCGCCACCGGCGAAATCATCGCCGCTCATACGATTGCCGATTTTCTGACGAATAAAGTACGGTTTTATTGAGATATCTCAACACAACGATTACCTAAATCAATAACGAGATTATTCGGTCCATAAAAATCTTTTCCATAACAAAATACATTATCGCGTTCTGAAAATCTATAGTAACTCTATAATGTTCAAAGAAATTGAGTCCGATAAGACCATCTATTCCATATGATTCATGGATTGGAATAATTCCTACAGTAAAATCTTCTTGATAATGTTTTCCGACTTCAAACCTCTTAACTTGAATTCTATATCCTTTTTCTTTTCCAATGGGAGACGATACCATAAATTTTCATGTTGAATCTCGTTCAGAATAAAATAACAATTCAGCTACTGCAGGTTTAATAAGTGTAAGATAGGCTCCTGTATCAACAACCATAATTAATTTTCGAATTGCTTTTTTACCAAGAATATGAACGCTGACCGTTATAAGTCCGTAATCTCTTGAGAATCTAATTCCTGTATCTTCCACCTTCCACCCATAAAATCTTTTAATCTTTTTCCCGTAAATTCAATTGCAAGAGGAATCCCATCACCTTGTTTTTCTTTAATAATCTTTATCAATTCTTTTTCGGTATGAGCATTGGCAAAGATTTCTCCTTGAGAATTAGGAGGAGACTCCGAATCATCATTAAAATTACTAATCGCAACCCATTGACTTGGATATTTTTTTTGTATCTCTCGCCATCTCATGATAAAGCTCCTTAAGTCTGATTCATTATAGAGTAATCTTAGAAATAATCAAACTATGTGTAATTCATCATTTATAACTTAAGAATTTTCTTGCTATATACATATATTATACATATAATACTAATGTAAATGCCAATTCTCTTTAGAATTAAGAATATTGTTTTCTATTTTTATAGCTCTGAACATTTACCCATACATTTGCATATTAGGGCTGGAGAGAAGAGAGCTAAAATAGAAGTTGAAACAGGCAAAGTAGTTTACAATAACGGTTTTAGTACAAAAGATATAAAATTATTTAGTAAATTCATAAGAAAAGAACAAACATTTATAAAGGAGTATTGGAATGAGTACTTTAAAACAAAAGGCTAAAGCAAACGTTCAGAAAGAGGACTTTAAAGATCGTAATATCAAGGTTCGAGTAAATACATATATTGATCTTGATATTATTAAAGCTTTAAAACATGAAGCCGAAAAGAAAAATAAGGGCTATCAGACATTACTTAACGAACGATTACGAGAAGCAGTTTTAAGCCAAGAAAATTTCGAAAAAAGAATAAAACGAATTGAAAGATTTTTACGGATTGGAAAATAGAAATGCCATTTTAGCTCTTCTTATACACCACATATAATGGCACGCCGGTGAATTCAAATGATTTTCGAAATGAATTTATAATATATCTCTTATAACTTTCGGTGATAAGAGAAGGATAATTACTCATGATTTGAAAAATAGGTGGATCGGCTTTAATTTGAGATATATATTTCATTTGTATATTTTTGCCTTGAATAGCTGGATGATGTTTCCGTCTCGTAATTGATTGAAGAAAATCATTCAGTGCTGATGTTTTAATTTTTTGTTTACGATTTGTGGCTACTTTTTCAATTGCCTCAAAGAGAGTATACACGCGAAGACCGGTCTTTGCTGAAATAAATAAAAAAGGCGCGTAGGAAATAAAAGGATAATTTTTCATAAAGGTATCAGTAAAAATGCGATAGGTATTTGTTTCTTTTTCAACTAAATCCCATTTATTAAAAAGGATAATGAGTCCCTTTCCTCTCGCATCAATATAATGAAGAATTTTTGCATCTTCAGAGCTTGGAGTCGTTACGGAATCAAACATAAAAAGCACGATCGATGCATTATCAATAGACTGTAAAGCTCGTATCGCACTGTAGATATCGAGTGCTTCTTTGGTCTTTCCTCGCTTCCGTAAACCTGCAGTGTCAACGAGTTGATATCTTTTTGTATTATACGTAAAAAAACTCGAGGTTGAATCTCTCGTTGTTCCTGGCGTTTCATGAACAATGTGGCGTTCTTTTTTAATAATTCTATTAATGAGTGAAGATTTCCCCACATTTGGCCTCCCAACAAATGCAATGGGAATTGTAGCATCTGTCTCTTTGGCAGCATCTTGAGTGCGTGGATAATCTTTAAATAATGCTTCGCAGAGCTCATCAATGCCTTTATTGTGTTCCGCTGAAATAAAATAAAACTCTTCTATCCCTAAAGCAAAAAAATCACTCTCATGAATCTTATATTCTTTGACATCTATTTTATT
>CAZRKD010000125.1:1357-5527 GCA_964600515.1 uncultured bacterium | reverse complement strand
TACACGCGTAAGATCGTCGGCAGCGTCAGATGTGTATAAGAGACAGGAAAAGGCAACGCTTAATGAAAAAGATTATATTAATGAAAAATTAAAATCTGCTATGTGGCTTATTCGGAGCATCCATCAGCGTCAGCGAACAATCTATCGAGTTGCTGAAAGCATTGTAAAATTTCAACGAGATTTCTTTGAAAAAGGAATTAATTACTTAAAGCCAATGATATTGAAAGAAGTTGCGGATGATATCGATATGCATGAATCAACGATTAGCCGAGTAACTTCGAATAAGTATATGCATACCCCACAGGGAATCTTTGAACTCAAATTCTTCTTTAATTCGGGAATCAGAAAAATCGAAGGCAAAAATATTGCTGCAGAAACGGTTAAAGAAAAAATTAAAGACATTATTGTAAGTGAAAATATACGAAAACCTTATAGCGATCAGGAGATTTTAGAATTCCTTACCAAAGCAAATATTAAGATTGCACGACGAACTATTGCAAAATATCGAGAAATGCTGGGATATCTTCCATCATCAAAAAGAAAAAAACTTATTTGAAAGGACGATTTATTTATGGACATACATGTAACATTTAGACATTTAGAAACAAGCAATGAAGTGAAAGAGTACGTAATTGAAAAAGTTGAAAAGCTCGAACGCTATTTTCATGATGCTCTCCAAGTTAATGTAGTATTATTTAAGGACCGATTTAATCAAGTTGCCGACATTACCATTATTGCAAAAGGGGGAAATGTAAATGTTAAAGAAGGTACCAATGATATTCGTGCTTCGATAGATCTTGCGGTTGGTAAGCTTGAACGACAACTCAAAAAACAAAAAGAGAAAACAAAGGACCATAAAGCTCACGCCAGTGCTGATGTAGTAAGCCAGATTTATTATGAGAAAGAAAAAGATTCTGCTATAACTTTTGGCCATGGAGCTCCGAACATAATCAATACCATTCGCTATGACTTTAATCCCATGACGCTTGAAGATGCAGTACTCTCAATTGAGAAAAAAAATAAGGCCTTTGTAGTTTTTAATAATCTTGAGAATAACAATCTTACCATTCTCTATAAACTTTCTAATGGTGACTACGGAATTATGGAACCTACCGGAAATCCTAAGAGCACATTAGTTAAAGATCTTCAGGGAACTGAACGCAAAATTATTCCCCAAAAAGATCTCTATGAATCAAGTCTTAGCGTTGACGAATCAATCGATGCAATTAATAAAAAGAATTCAAGTTTTATTGTCTTTAAGAATAGAACTTCTGAAAATCTCAATATCGTCTATAAAAAACGTAATGGAGAATTAGGGCTCATAGAAGTTTAATCAAAAGGTGGGACATATGAAAATTTGCGTACCAAAAGAATTAAATGGAGACGAAACACGTGTAGCTTTAGTACCAGAAAATGTAAGTAAATTAATTAAGCGTGGCGCTGAGGTTATTATCGAAAGCGGCCTTGGCTGTAGCTCTCATTATTCCGATGAAGATTATAAAAAATCTGGAGCATCAGTCACCCACGATCGTAAAGCGCTTCTTACCGATGCGGATATTGTATTACGTCTTCGTAGACCGCCCGTTGAAGAAATAAGCCTCTTAAAACGCGGTGGAACTCATATGAGTTTTCTCGATCCATTTACCGAACATGATCTGATAAAAAAATTTGCCGAACAGGGAGTTAGTGCTATCAGTATGGAAATGATTCCACGAACAACACGGGCACAAAAAATGGACGCGCTTTCATCGCAGGCAAATCTTGCAGGTTATGTTGCGGTTATTCTTGCATCCGATCACTTAAATCGTATTTTACCCATGATGACAACAGCAGCTGGAACGATAATGTCAGCAAAAGTCTTTGTTATTGGAGCTGGGGTCGCCGGGCTTCAGGCAATCGCAACAGCAAAACGCCTGGGGGCAAGTGTTGAGGCATTTGATACACGACCAGCAGTCGCAGAACAAATTCAATCACTCGGCGGAAAATTTGTTAAAATTGACTTAGGTGAGGTAGGCCAAACAAAAGATGGATATGCTAAAGCCTTAACAGAAGAACAATTGAGAAAACAACGCGAAGGCATTAAAAAAGCATGTGCTACTGCAGATATTGTAATTACAACAGCACAGGTTTTTGGGAAAAAAGCACCGATTATTATTACATCCGATATGATACAAGGAATGAAGCCGGGCGCAGTCATTATAGATTTACCTATTGATAGTGGCGGAAATGTTGAGGGATCAGTTGTCGACAAAATTACGGAAAAAAATGGTGTAAAAATTATTGCATATCCCAATCTCGCAACACGAGTGCCCGTTCCTGCAAGTAAGGTTTATTCAACAAATCTTCTTGCTCTCATCGAAGAATTTTGGAATACGAACACAAAGAATTTTGTTTTGAACCTTGAAGATGAAATTATAAGAGGTTGTCTCTTGACTTATAATGGACAAATAATTAATCCAGCAATAAAAAAATAAACAAAAAGGTTACCTATGGATTACATTTCAACAGTTTTTGTATTTATGCTTTCAACGTTTGTGGGGCTTGATGTTATTCGGCGAGTTTCTCGTCTTTTACATACACCACTCATGTCCTTAACCAATGCAATTTCAGCAATTGCCGTTGTGGGTTCGATATTAATTGCCGGAGCAAAACATTCTGATTATACATTCAATATCCTTGGCCTCGTTGCCATCGCAGCATCGGTAAGTAATATTGTCAGCGGTTTTTTGATTACCGATCGCATGCTCAAAATGTTCAAACAAAAGAGGTAAAATACTATGGATACCTATATTCAAATTGCATATCTTATTGCGACAGCACTTTTCATATTTTCCTTAAAATGGATGAATGACCCCAAAACTGCTCGCCGTTCAATAATAGCAGGGGTGGCGGCAATGCTTATGGCAATCATTGGAACGCTCGCAAACCCTTCTATAATTGCATCAAATTATACATGGATCGCTCTTGCAATAATTATAGGAACAATGATTGGCGTTCCTCTTTCATGGGTACCGCTCACGGCAGTTCCCCAACGAACGGCATTATCTCACGCTTTTGGTGGCTTAGCCGCAGGTCTTGTCGGGGTTTCCGAGTTTTATATAAGTTTAAGTGAATCGGGTCATGAACTCTCCACCTTTAGTAGAGCTGCTCTTTGTGTCGAAGTGCTTTTAGGCTTTCTCACGTTTACCGGAAGCCTCATGGCCGCGGGAAAATTACAAGAAATTATTCCCACGCGACCGATTACGTATAAAGGACAAAATCTTGTTAACTTTGTACTCATTGCACTTGCGGTTATCTTCTCAATAGTTCTCACGGTTAATCCAAACTACTCATTTATCTTTCCCTTCATCATTGGTCTTGCGCTTGTCTTTGGTGTGCTTCTCATTATCCCTATTGGTGGGGCCGATATGCCAACGGTTATTTCAATATTAAATTCATACGCGGGACTTTCTGCTGTTGCTATGGGTTTTGTGATGAATAATAAATTACTCATTACTGCCGGAGCACTCGATGGGGCATCTGGCTTGATTCTTTCAATTATTATGTGCAAGGCCATGAACCGCAGTTTTACGAATGTTCTTTTTGGAGCATTCGGGCAAGTGCAAGCTACACAAGCCTCGGGTGTTGCAAAAACTGTCAAGAGCGCAACTTCTGAAGATGCGGCACAAATTATGGAGCAAGCAAATAAAGTCGTTATAGTACCCGGTTATGGAATGGCAGTTGCGCAGGCTCAACACGTGGTGCGAGAGCTTTACGATGAATTAACTAAACGTGGGATCACGGTAAAATTTGCGATTCACCCTGTTGCTGGCCGTATGCCAGGACATATGAATGTACTTTTGGCTGAAGCCGATATTCCCTATACTGACTTAGCAGAAATGGAAGAAGTCAATGTCGATATGCCACAAGTTGATGTCGTCCTTGTTGTTGGTGCCAATGACGTCGTTAATCCCGCCGCTCGAACAAATAAAAGTAGCCCCATTTACGGAATGCCCATTATCGATGCCGATCGTGCACGCATGGTCCTCGCTATCAAACGCAGCATGAATCCCGGCTTTGCCGGCATCGAAAATGAACTTTACTACGCCGACAAAACCCTCATGCTCTTTGGCGACGCCAAGGCAGTCGTAGGAGAATTGGTGAAACAATTGTCGGGCAGTGGGCATTAAC
>CAZRKD010000125.1:0-1257 GCA_964600515.1 uncultured bacterium | reverse complement strand
TGGCAGGTTATGAATATGAAGTGATTTGTTCGCTTGGAGAAAACGTCAGCGTCCAAGGCTAAAACTTTTACTATACTTTTTTACCACTTTATCCTTCTTACATCTCGAAGCAACAATAATTGATTTAAGTTCACCTTGAGCTTTTTGGAGATCATCATTTAAAATTATATAATCATATTTATACATTTCTTGGATTTCCGATAATGCTTTTTGAAAGCGCGCTTCTATTTCGGCAATACTTTCACGTTTACGTTCCATGAGACGTTTTTTAAGAGCATCGACCGAAGGAGGAAGAATAAAAATGAGCGTTGCCTCAGGAAGTTTTGATTTGACGTTTAAAGCTCCTTGGGTATCGAGATCCGTAATAACATCATGGCCCTGCCCCATGCGTTCACATAAGCGATCGAGCCCTGTTCCATAGCGAAATGAATACACATGTGCCCATTCGAGAAAAATATTTTGTTTTAAAAGATTATCAAATTTTGTATCGTCCACAAAAAAGTAATGAACACCATCAGCTTCGTCTTTTTTTTTCGGTCGTGTGGTATAGGAAATTGAATATTTGAGATTATCGATATGCTCGACCGCAAAATCGCATAATGTTGATTTCCCAGCCCCGCTTGATCCCGAGACAATAAAGAGATTTTTTTCGGAAAGCTTTGTTTTTAATTTATTCAACATTTTGTACTTGTTCTCTGATTTTTTCTAATTCGTGTTTTATGGTAACAACAATATGAGCAATCGCTAGATTCTGGCATTTAACTCCAAGTGTATTAATTTCTCGATGCATTTCTTGAATAATAAAATCAAGCTTTCGTCCAAGAACTGCTTCTTTTTGTATACTCTCTTTAAAAAGTGCAATATGCCCTGAAAGCCGTGTTAACTCTTCAGAAAAATCGAGTTTATCTGCATAATAGACGAGTTCCTGATTAAATCGACCCTGATCAATAGTTTCAGCTGATAAATGTTTTATTTTTTCTCGGATATTTTTTTCAATAACGCTCAAGGCATCTTTTTTTAAAATTTCAATTTGTTTCACCGCATTCTCAATAATCGTAAGAGAATTACGGATATCTTTATCTAAAAACGCGCCTTCTTTTTCACGAACTTTATTGAGAGCATCAAGTACTTTTTGAAAATTTTCTACAAATGGCTCAAATAAATTTTCGGTACTATCGTTATTCTTACTCGTAAAAATATCTCTAAATTGCGTAATAGTTGAGAGATCTATTTTTCCTGATAGCGAAAGTTTTTGTT
>CAZRKD010000124.1:0-5623 GCA_964600515.1 uncultured bacterium | reverse complement strand
TGTCCGGCGATAGGGGCTTTCGAAGTGTTTTGAACTCTGATTTTTTTTCTCAGAGTTCAAAAAAGCATTGATTTGCGATGTTCGTTCTTTTGCGAGTCCAAATTCAAATGTTCGATCGGCAACATATGTTTCATCAACTTGCAACTCACTTTCATCAATCTTTCTTCCAATCAATTTACATGTATCTAATTTAATGAGTGCAACCTTGCCAACATTTTTGCCGTTAATAACTTGAATTAATCCATGTTTCTTGTTCATAGTGAGGAGAGAATTACCATAAAATGAGTACGGGAGTAAACAAAATTTTAGATAAACCATATAATGATTTTGTTATTATTGGTAACGGAGCAGTTGGAAGTTTTTTGTATTCTCTTTTAGGAAATTCATTTCGCTTACTTACTCGTCATGACAAACTATCAATTCCGGATCATTCATTAATTATTCTTGCAACAAAGGCATATGATCTTCCGCATGTTTTAACAAACTTAGACCACGATGCTCTCCACGATATTATTCTTGTCCAAAATGGATATTTAGACGATGTGATATCAGTATATAATTTTAATTTCTTTCGATTGATTCTCGATTTCGGGATAGAGAAAAAGAATAAGAGTTCCGGGTTCACCGTTCACGGTTCTGGGTCTTTTTATACTAATCATAAATATATCTTTGAATTACTTCGTGAAAAATCATCTATTCATTATTCTAGAGATATTTCTCATATGTTAATAAAAAAGCTTATTTGCAATGCAGTTATTAATCCGATAACGGCAATATATTCTATTCAAAATAAAGATGTGCATCGCTATAATGCTTTGGCAGAAGCAATTATAGAGGAAGGTCTTTTGATAGCAAAGCGTACGATTGGAGATCCATTGACATATAGCGAAGTCCATGATTATGTTTCTTCCGTGATAGAAAAAACGGGTAATAATCGTTCTTCTATGTTACAGGATATTGAAAACAAGAAAAAAACCGAAATCGAATTTATTAATGGGGCATTAGTTCGTTTAGGAAAAGTGTACGGCATTTCTACTCCGACGAATTCATTGCTCTATAATCACATAAAAAATATCGAAGAGTCATATATATGCTAAGAAAAGTGCTTCTTTCAAAATTACACAGGGCTTCGGTTACTGATCGTGATACGACGTATGAGGGCAGCATTACGATTGATGAATCGCTCTTGGCAAAATCAGGCATTCGACCCTATGTCGATGTAGAAATCTATAACGTCAATAATGGAGCTCGATTTAATACGTATGTGATACCGGGAGGAAAAGGCGAAATTACAATCAATGGAGCTGCTGCCCGCCTTGTTGAAAAAAACGATCGAATTATTATTTGCCATTATGGGTATCTTACGGATGAAGAGTTGAAGGCACATAAGCCAACAATAATTCTTTTAAACGAAAGCAATGAAATCACACGAGAGCCTTAAGTGCTATAAAAATGTCAGAAAGCTCGTCAGTATTACTGCATATGATTACTTTAGCGCCCGTTATGCGGCTCGAGCAGAAATTGATTTTATTTTAGTTGGCGATTCTTTGGGCTGCGTTATTAAAGGCGAAAAAGATACAAAAAATGTGACCATTGATGAAATTGCCTACCACACTCGCTGTGTTCGAAATGGAGCTCCTGATATACTTGTGGCCTCAGATCTTCCCATTAATTCATACAAAACAAAAGACGATGCATTGAAAAATTCACAAAAACTCGTAGAAGCTGGAGCGAATCTTGTAAAGCCAGAAGGGTATTGCCCTGAAATAATACGTGCGCTTATTCATGAGGGATTTCGAGTCATTGGACATCTCGGCTATACGGCTCAATATTTTGATTCGCCGCGGGTTTTTGGTAAAACTGATGAATCATCACAAAAGATTATACAAGAGGCGCAATCGCTTGATAGTATAGGTATTGATTGCCTTATTCTTGAATGTGTTGTAGATGATGTTGCATCTCATATTACGAAAAGTATACAATCTCCTACAATAGGCATTGGTGCTGGACCAAATTGTGATGGACAAATCTTAGTATTCCATGATGTTCTTGGCTTTGATGTTGGTTTTAAACCGCGTTTTTTAAGAAAATATCGCAATATAGAAAAAGAAATGATCGAGGGAATTCGGGAATATCGTGATGAAGTTATTGAAGAAAAATTTCCCAGAAAGGAGAATTCATACTAATGCCACATCTTTCATATTCACCAGGAAGTATAAGTACGATCTTTTCACCGTATTATCATAAAGATATTTTAAAAACAGGCTCATTGGGACTCAGTTTTACGGTCAATGAAGGAGTAGCCTGTAGCATCGAGGAATCATCTGAATCTCAAATGCTTTTGAATAATGAACTCATCTCGATTGCATCAGTTGATTATGTTGTTAAAACGCTTACTTCTCGTCCTCTTAAAATAGCTTTTGATTCGCCTCTTAAAATTGGAACCGGCTTTGGAGTGAGCGCCGCATGCGCATTATCGGCGGCATATGCGATTAATCGATTTTTTGACCTTGGTAAGGAAGAAGAAGAACTCTTGTATATTGCTCATGCGGGAGATGCGACGATGCGAACAGGTTTATCAGATGTTATTACGCAATTTACGGGCGGTGTTATTTTGCGATACCGGCGAATGGATCCATTTACTGTAAAAAAAATTAGTGGTTTTACTCATGTGCCTATTTATGCGCATATACTTGATAAGCTTGATACACAATCAATACTCGAAGATACTGAATTGTCATCAAAGATTAAAAAGACCGGTGATTCACTCATCGGAATGCTTGAGAGAAATGGGGTTAATTCACTCGAGGAATTAATGGGCTATTCGTATATTTTTGCCGAAGATTCACAGCTTCTTTATCATGCGTCATTAGATACAATCCTCAAAGAAATTAATGCAGATGGATCGATTGCAACGATGATTATGTTGGGCAAATCATTTTTTTCTCTCAAAATAATTCCTGGTCTTTCTTTGAAACACTTAAAAATTTCTAACGAAAGGACATACTATTTATGAAAATACCAGCATCGCATCCACGAAAAGCATCGCTAGAAGTTCGCCAAAGACTTGTCGAAGGAGTTGAAAAGGGCATCACGAGCATGCATGGATTAATTGCCCATGGCCGAGGCGAGGCATTTGATTATCTTTTAGGAGAAGAAACAGAGCTTGAAGCACGGTATGCAATTAAGGCAGCAGCCGATGAACTCATACATGCCGAGCGACCAGTATTGTCAATAAATGGCAATGTTGCGGCTCTCTCTATGCCCGAAATGATTAAGCTTGCGCATGTTCTTAATGGACGAATTGAAGTGAATCTGTTTCATTTTACCTTTCGCAGGCTCAAGATGATTGAATTAGCAATTGCAAATAATGGAGGAGAAGATGTACTTCTCGAGGGCAGCGAAGATAATTTCGCAGTATTACCAGGAATTGATCACGCGCGTGCACGCATGCATCCGGAAGGAATTGCAAAGGCCGATGTTGTTTTTGTTCCCCTTGAAGATGGTGATCGTTGTGAAGCCTTAGTTAAAGCAGGCAAAAAAGTTATTACGATTGATTTAAATCCTCTTTCGCGAACAGCACAATCGGCAACAATTACGATCGTTGATAATATTGTGAGGGCTTTGCCTATATTAATTGAAACGATAATCGAAAGGCAAACATCGAAACTTCGGCAAATGATGGTCATGAAAGAAGGCTTTGATAATAAGAGAAATTTGAAAGAGATAGAAAGAATTATGAGAAAAAATGTATTCGCTACTCAAAAATAAAAAGATTACCATTGGTATTTCAGGAGGAATTGCGGCATATAAAATTCCGTTTTTAATTCGTTTACTCAAAAAAGAAGGAGCAGAAATTCAGTGTGTGGTAACAAAAAGTGCTTTAGATTTTGTTACTGAAACGCTTTTATTTCGTTTGACGAATAAACCTGTTTTGTCGTGGGTAAAGGAAAATAAATGGGAAGAAGATTATCACATTACCATAAAAAACACTGCTGATATTTTTGTACTAGCTCCTGCGACATTGAATATAATTGGAAAGATAGCACAAGGAATTGCAGATGATCCATTAACAACAGTTGTTTCTCCTTTCTTTGCAAAAAAGATTCCTATGCTTTTTGTTCCGGCCATGAATACTGACATGTGGAATAACCCTATCTTACAAGACAATATTGAAAAACTAAAAAAGCTTGGTGTGTATTTTTGTGGGCCTGAAGTAGGATCGCTTGCATGTGGGGAATTCGGATTAGGAAAAATGAGCGAACCTGAAGCTATTTTTCTGCATATACAATTTCTTTTGTCTTCAAAAAGAATGATGGGCAAAAAGGTTTTAATAACCGCAGGGCCGACACAAGAATTTATTGATCCTATTCGCTACATTTCAAATATTTCAACTGGTGCTCGTGGGTATGCACTTGCTCAGGTTTTTGCACAAGAAGGGGCGAACGTTTCATTAATTAGTGGGCCGAGTACCCAAAAAATTCCAGCCTTTTTGCATTCGTTTAAACCCTGTACAAGTGCACAGGAAATGTTTGATCTTGTATCAAACGAAATTACAACTGATACCTATGATTATTTTATCAGCGTTGCAGCTGTAGCTGATTTTGCTCCTGCCAATTATTATGATGAAAAACTTCCAAAACAAGAATTGCAACATATTGAATTACAAGAAAATCCCGATATTTTGGGAATGGTAAGTTCAATAAAAAAATCGCTCACAAAGAAAATAATAATAATTGGATTTGCAGGACAGACAACTCAGGTAACCGAGATAGCGAAAAAGAAGTTACAAAACAAGGGCTTAGACTTTATTGTTGCAAATAAACTTGATGTTTCACGATCTACATACAATCAGGTTACGATAATTGATAAATATTTCAATGAATTACCAATTTCTGGGTCAAATGAATACATTGCTACAAAAATTATCGATCAAATAACTAAATCTCTCTAATTTCAATAACTTACATTTTAGCGCGTGTGATACAGATCACTGCATATTTTTCCCGATTACTCTATACTAGGGATATATTGAGAAACTCATATTTGTATCTTGCATAATCGTTTTAACTATGATATGATAGAGAGTAAGGGGAAAATAAACTTATGAATCTACTCAAAATATTAATTTTAATGCTAAGTATATCAGTAGCGGCGTGTATTATTCCTACAACAACTCCAACGGATAGTGGAGGATCTTCGAGTGCAGATGATTCAAGTACTGCTGCATCAGACGATCCACTCACGGTTGATTATGAAACGGTCTATGATGAAAATGGTCGAAAAGTTCTCATTGATCCCTTGACAGGTGAAGAAATTGGTTACATTGATGAAAATGGAAATATCGTTATTACAGCTGAAGGCTATGCCACAACTGTAGATGAAAACGGAAATGTCATTGTTGTTCAAGTAGTCGACGATACTGAAGTTACTGAGGGAGAAAATCCCGATACGTCTATTGATGAAACCGATACCGCAGATCTTACCTTTGAAATGTCGACGACTCAATCAAATGAAATGATAGCTCGCTCTGATTTTACTTCTGAAGCAGCTGACTTAATTGCGAGGAGTGATTATTTTTACTTCTTGAAGTATTTGGGAAGTGATACTGATGGTGATGGAA